>CAZZNK010000005.1:0-44619 GCA_964655585.1 uncultured Flavobacteriaceae bacterium | reverse complement strand
AAAGGTCAAATTATTCACGGAACAAGTAAAAGAGTTTTAAGCGCAGCCCATATTTTAAATTTAAACTCGGTTGTCGGTACAATTACAAACGACAGAGGTTTTTTTGAACTACCAACCAAAGCAAATGATACCATTTTAATTTCGTATTTAGGTTTTGCCTCTATAAAGTTAAAAGTTACCAACGACTTGCTAAAAGGGAACGAATTGGTAATCGCATTGTATGAAAAACCCGAAGAAATAAGAGAAGTTATTATAAAATCTACCAAATTAATTGGCGTTTTAGAGATTGATGTAAAGCAAGTGCCCAAAGATAAATTTACTAGAATTCATATCAACGGACTACCTCAAACATATGAAATCGGCAAACCTGCTGCAAAAGATTTTACATCGCCATTAGCAGCTTTGTTTCAACCTGTAGATTTTTTATACAACCTCTTCGGAAAAAAACCAAAGCAATTGCGTAAACTTCAAAAACTAAAAAAAGAAGATAATTTGCGTAAAATGCTTGCAGGTAAATTTGACCGTGAAGTGATGATGGAATATTTAGAAATGGACAGAAAACAATTGTCTGAATTGCTTTCTGACTGTAATTACTCAGAGTATTTTATCAAAAAAGCAAGCGATCTACAAATGATTGAAGCTGTTTTAGATTGTTATGAACAATATAAAGCCCTTAAAAAAGGGAGAATAAACAGAGACAAACTACCAAAAAGTAAACTAAAAAAAGGTTAAGAATTTATTACAATCCCTAACCTTTTCAATCAACTATTAAAACTAACTAATAACTAAAATACAGTAGTAATGTATTTATAGTTATACTTTCTTCTGGTGTTCCAGGTAGTTCTTTTTGATACTATAGTTCTTGCAGAACCGTTTCTTTTTTCTATTTTCAAATTATTTGCACTCATGATATTAATTATTTTCTGTTTATTTTTATACTTCTACACATAAGACGCATGAATCTTGTTTTAGTTACATTTTTTTTTTCGATTTAACAATTTCTTAATATTAGCATATTTTTGAGCAAAAAAAATCCATTTCAAATTGAAATGGATTTTTATCGTTTTTACTCTTCTATAGGCGGATGCCCATGTATTTTCTCAAAATCTTCATCAAAATTTTCTCGTAAATAAGAGTTTAACCTTTTTCTATAATCATCTTCTAACCAAGTAACAAAATTATGTGTACTCTTAGAAATACATTTAGAATATCTATAAATTCTATCATCAATATCTCCTCCTAATTGTTTGGCTAAAATTAAGGCATCAAAAACATCTTCACTATTTTCAATACATATTTTTGCATGTTGCACAATCGATTTTTCTAATACTTTTTTAGAAGATTGTCCTGCCTGTGTTACATCTTTATATACCTTTTTTATATCGAAAAATAGCTCTTTTGAGTTAGAAAACCCCTTTTTAATATCAGTAGGAAGTTCATATCTAAAATCATTTTCTATATCCTCATCACTTAAAATATTGTCCATATAGAAATTAGGAGCTCTAAACATTTTTTGCCAATCTAAATCTGCTCCCCAAGGGCCAAACCTATGAAAATTATTTCCTAAATCAATCACATCAAATGTTGATTTATTTTTTAAAATACGAGAGCCTCTACCAATCATTTGATAATACAATGTCAATGATTTTGTAGCTCTATTTAATATGATAGACTCAACCGTAGGCTCATCAAAACCTGTGGTTAAAATACTTACCGATGTTAAAATAGCATTGGGTGTTTTATTAAACCAACGCAAAATAAACTCTCTTTCTTTTTTGGTATTTGTATTATCTAGGTGAGAAATTGGGTAACCCGCACTTTTAAATGCATGAAAAACCTCTATAGAGGTCGCAATTCCATTATTAAAAATCAGCGTTTTCTTTCCTTTTGATCTTTCTTCATAGGCTTGCACCAATTTAGAAAGCATCTCGTTATTTGTATATAAATCTTCGGATGATTTTACCGTATAATCTCCGTTCGCTCCTACTTCTAAAGAAGTTAAACCTACGTTGTACGAAAAAACTTCTGCTCTGGCTAAATACTCATCTTCAATTAAAGTCTCAATAGTTTCTCCAACAATAAGTGAGTCATAATTATCTTTCATCGGTAATTTAATATTCGAACTCAAAGGAGTTGCTGTAACACCGAGTATAAAAGATTTATCAAAAAACTTAAATAATTTTGTAAAGGAATTATAATGAGCTTCATCAATAATTACCAAACCAACGTCAGAAATATCTAGTTTATCATCACTCAATCTATTGTTTAGCGTTTCTACCATCGCCACAAAACAATCGTAGTTCCCTTGGTCATCTAAACTTGCCGTACTGTTGATTATCTTGTTATCAACACCAAACTCACTCAACATTTTTGCAGTTTGCTTAGAGAGCTCTATTCTGTGTGTTAATATTAAAACTTTCTTTTTGTAATGTTTTAGAAACTGTCTTGTAATTTCAGAAAAAATAACTGTTTTTCCTCCACCAGTTGGTAGTTGATACAATAAATGGTAGTTCTCTGGTGCGTCTTCAAAACTCTTAAAGATGTTATGAATGGCTTCCTTTTGATAATTGTATAAACTCTTTTTTACTATTTTTTCTGTGCTTTCGCTCATTTTTTAGCTTCTAAAATTTTAGTCTAACAAAAATAACATCCTTTTAAAGAATGAGCACAACAAAAGGTGTACAAATTTTAAAAACTTTTCAAATCTACCTGTAAAATATCATAATGAGAGGCATAGGCAACTGCTACACCGTTTTTGATAACCAATAATTGTGGTGATTGATGTAATACTTGAAATGCGTAACCAACTTCGTTAGACAGCTCTCTGTAATTTAATAAATCTAAATAATACACTTTTACATCCTTCATGTCTTCCGTAAAAGATTTCTCAAATTGTTTGATAACCATTCTGCTAATTCCACAGCGTGTAGAATGTTTAAAAATAACTACCGCTGCTTCTTTTGAGTTTTTTTTCACATCTTCAATTTGCGCAAGAGTAGTTAATGGAACCCAACTCACATTAGAAATTGGTTGCTTTTCTGTCTTTTTTATATCGCTTTTAAATAACTTATTTAATATTCCCACAGTTATAGTTTATATATGAAGTCGCAAAAGTAAGAATTTCCTTTCTATTAGTAGCGTTTTGTGTTTTTATCGAACGCTAATTTTTTTTTAATTACACTCCGCTTTTTTACACAAAAAAACTTTAGCGTGTAATTAATAACAATTTAACATTTTTAAACAAAATAGAAATCATAAAAAAAGACCGCAAAATTGCGGTCTTTTTTATGTAATTTTAAATTTTCAGTTTACTTCCCTAAAGCATACATAATTCCTACGCCAAAATTTGTAGCAGAACCTCCATTTGCACTTATTCCTGAAAAAGAAGCTGTAATTTGCATCGTATCACTAATATTATAACCAACCATTGGTCTATAATAAACACCTCCTTTTTGACCTGAAGGACTTATCCCAATTGCATATCCTAAATCTGCACCTAATACAAATTCATCAGAAACATTATAGCGTGCTGCTCCTCCTAAAGGAAGCCAAGCACTTGAAGGAAATTTTATTCCCCCTACAGTTTTTCCGATAAAAGTTACATAAGAAGCAAAAGCCCCTACATTGAGTCCATCAGACATTTCAAATAAATAATTTGCATCAGCACTAATCGTTAATGAATTAAAAGTAGCTCCATTTCCTGTTGGTAAACCAACACTAGCTCCTACACTAAATGCACCATCTTGTGCGAAAGATACACTAGCAACTACTAATGCCATTCCTAAAATAACTTTTTTTAATCTCATAATTTTTGTTTTAAATTAATTAAATGGTTAAATATTAATGCAATATACCGAAATTTATTTTAAACAAAAAATACGGCAAATGCCGTATTCTAAGAAAACGTACTAAACAGGTGCTCCGTACAAATCAAAATCGCCTGCTTCATGTATCTTAATATTGATAAATTCTCCTAATTTTATATAATGTTTAGTCGCATCTACTAGCACATCATTATCTACATCTGGCGAGTCGAATTCTGTACGTCCATAAAAATACTCTCCATCTTTTCTATCAAACAAACATCGAAAGGTTTTTCCTACTTTTTGTTGATTCAATTCCCATGAAATCTGACTCTGAATTTCCATAATCTCATTGACTCTACGGAATTTTATATCCTCAGGGACATCATCTTCTAACAAATAAGCACTTGTATTTTCTTCGTGAGAATACTCAAAAGCGCCCATTCTATCGAAACGCATTTCTTCTACAAAATCTTTTAATTCTTGAAATTTTTCTTCCGTTTCTCCTGGGTAACCAACAATTAATGTAGTTCTAATTGCCATGTTTGGTACTGCTTTTCTAAATTTTTTAATCAATTTAGTCGTTTTCTCACTAGTTGTACCTCGTTTCATAGATTGCAACAACTCGGTATTAATATGTTGTAACGGAATATCTAAATAATTACAAACTTTAGGTTCTTTTTTCATTACTTCTAAAACATCCATCGGAAAACCAGAAGGAAAGGCATAATGCAAACGAATCCACTCGATACCCTCAATTTTTACCAACTCTTTTAGCAAATCAGCCAAGGCTCTTTTTTTGTAAATATCTAGCCCATAATACGTTAAATCTTGAGCGATTAACATTACTTCTTTAATGCCTTTTTCGGATAGTTTAGTAGCTTCAATTATAATTTCTTCAATCGGAGTAGATTTGTGTTTTCCTCTCATTAAGGGTATTGCGCAAAACGAACAAGGACGATCACAACCTTCGGCGATTTTTAAATATGCATAATGTTTGGGAGTGGTTATTAGACGTTCTCCAATCAATTCATGCTTATAATCAGCTTCTAAAACTTTTAATAAGTTTGGCAAATCATGTGTGCCAAAATATTGATCTACATTCGGAATTTCTTTTTCTAAATCTGGCTTATAGCGCTCACTTAAACAGCCTGTTACAAAAACCTTATCAACTTCACCTTTTTCTTTACGTTGTGCATAATGTAAAATAGTATTGACACTTTCTTCTTTAGCTTTACCTATAAATCCGCAGGTGTTAATCACAACTATATTTCCGTCATCATTAACATCTTCATGCACTACGTTTTTACCATTGGCTTTTAATTGCCCCATTAAGATTTCTGAATCATAAACATTCTTAGAGCATCCTAAAGTAACTACGTTTATTTTGTTTTTTTTGATAGTTTTTGTGCGCATTATTTATGGAAAGATTAAAAAATTAAAAAATAGATTCCTGCTTTCGCAGGAATGACAAAGCACATGCTATTTAAAAAAAGAATCTACAAACTCATGTTTATTAAATACTTGTAAATCGTCAATTCCTTCGCCTACACCAATATATTTTACAGGGATTTGAAATTGATCAGAAATACCAATCACCACACCCCCTTTTGCGGTTCCATCTAATTTGGTTACAGCTAATGATGTTACTTCTGTGGCTAAAGAGAATTGTTTGGCTTGTTCAAAGGCATTTTGACCTGTAGAACCGTCTAAAACCAATAATACATCGTGTGGTGCATCTTCAACCACTTTTTGCATTACACGTTTTATTTTAGTCAATTCGTTCATTAAATTAACTTTATTATGCAATCTACCAGCAGTATCTATAATGACTACATCTGCATTTTGAGTTACTGCAGATTTTAGAGTATCAAACGCAACAGAAGCAGGGTCAGACCCCATCTCTTGTCGAATCATCGGTACCTCTACTCTATCTGCCCATACTTGTAATTGATCAATTGCTGCTGCTCTAAAAGTATCTGCTGCCCCTAAGACCACTTTTAATCCTTGTTTTTTAAACTGACTTGCTAATTTACCAATGGTGGTTGTTTTTCCTACACCATTTACACCCACAACCATTATTACATATGGTTTTTTATCTTTCGGAATGGTAAATTCGGTTTCGTTACCAATATTCGTTTCTGATAATAATCCTGATATTTCTTCTCGAAGAATTTTATTCAGCTCATCTGTCCCTAAATATTTATCTTTAGCTACACGAGATTCAATTCTATCAATTATTTTTAAGGTTGTATCTACACCAACATCCGAAGAAACCAATACCTCTTCTAAGGTATCTAAAACTGCAGCGTCTACTTTCGATTTTCCTGCAACAGCTTTTGATAATTTATTAAAAAAACTGGTGTTTGTTTTCTCTAAACCCTTATTTAAGGTTTCTTTTTTTTCTTTTGAAAATATTTTTTTAAAAAAACTCATTCTTTTTGTTTTATATTTTAAAACCCTAAAAAGTATGCCAAGTATAAAATGTTCGCCAAATTGTCATTGCAAACCACCTATTTTAGAGATTGTAACGACATTATTTTTATTTTATTTACCGCCATTACAAAGAATTTATAATGAAATAACCTTCTTTTTTAATGAGGTTTCTACAGAAATAAAAAAAAATCACAATAACATAAAATACAGAATAAAACTCGGTCGTTTACGGTAACGTCCAAAAATACAGAATTTATGGCATAAAAAAAGCTACTTTCAATAGAAAATAGCTTTTTAATATTTTATAAACAAGTATTACTTTTTAGCTAAAAAGTCATTTACTTGTGATGGATCCATGATTGATTCAACAAACATATAAGCTCCCGTTTTCGAAGATCTTACCATTTTAATTGCCTTACTTAATCTTTTTGCTCCTGTTTGTAGCGATGCGATTGATTTCTTTGCCATGTCTTACTTATTTAATCTCTTTATGAACAGTCATTTTCTTTAAGATAGGATTGAATTTTTTAATTTCCATTCTATCTGGAGTGTTCTTTTTGTTTTTTGTTGTAATGTATCTAGAAGTTCCTGGTTTACCAGAATTTTTGTGTTCTGTACATTCTAAAATTACCTGAATTCTATTTCCTCTTTTTGCCATCTTGCTAAAGTTTTATCTCCTAAAAAGGATTATTTTGTTAAGAAACCTTTTACTCTTGCTTCTTTAATAACTGCAGAGATTCCTTTTCTATTAATATTTTTTAATGCAGAAGCAGATATTTTTAATGTTATCCATTTATCTTCCTCTGGAATATAAAAACGCTTTACCATTAAGTTAGCGTTAAATTTCCTTTTTGTTCTATTTAATGCGTGAGAAACATTGTTCCCAACCATTGCTTTTTTTCCTGTAAGTTCACAAACTCTAGACATCTTCTTGACAGTTTTTAGTATTATTTCTAAACGAGGTGCAAATTTATACAATTTTTAGGCATTGAACAAAACAATTTCAACTATTTTTTATAATTTCTTTTTGCAATATTTCTAATGCTTTCGTTACCGTTCTGTTAATCACTTTTTCTCGAGGTTGTCCAAAGTTAAATTCTTTGCAAAAAACTGTAGTTTTTGTTGCCAAAGCAATATATACTAAACCTACACTTTTATCATTATGATCCGTTGTTGGACCCGCATTTCCTGTCACTGAAATCGCAAAATCTGTATCTATCTTTTTTCTTGCTAATATTGCCATTTCTTCGGCAACTTGTTTGCTTACAACTGTGTGTCTTTTTATAGTTTCTGCCGATACTCCTAACATATTAATTTTAGTTTCTGCTGAGTACGTTATGAAACCACCTTTAAAATACGTTGACGATCCTGCTACCGAAACCAACGTTGACGCAATTTTACCTCCTGTTAAACTTTCTGCCGTACAAAGTGTTTTTTGCTGCCTTTTTAACAACTCTCCAACTTTTCTCTCTAAAGTTGCTCCTTCATCAAAACCTGTGATGATTTCTGGAATCAACTGTGATAATTCTGCAACTTTCTCTTCGATATTTTTTTCTAACTGTTTTTGATTCTCGCCTTTGGCGGATAACCGTAAGCGTACTTTCCCGAAGGATGGCAAATAAGCTAATTTTATAAATGATGGTAAATTGTTTTCAAAATCTACAATTCTTTCAGCAATCATACTCTCTCCTGCTCCATAAGTCATAATTGTTTTATGGATGATAAACGGCAACTTAAATTGTTGCTTAATTCTCGGAATTACTTCAAACTCTACCAAGCCTTTCATTTCATACGGAACGCCAGGTAATGATACAAAAACAGTATCATTTTCGTAAAACCACATTCCTGGTGCTGTTCCGAATCGGTTTTTTAAATAAGTAGCTTTTGAGGGCAATTGCGCTTGGAGTTTCTGAACATCATTATACGGATGATTGATTTTTTGAAACAGTTCCTTTATATGTACAATTACTTCAGGATACTCAACAACCTTTGTGTCTTTAAAATAGGTTGCCAATGTTTTTTTTGTAATATCATCTTTTGTAGGACCAAGTCCGCCAGTAATTATAACAATATCCACTCTATTTTCAGCTTCTTGTAACGCAGTTAAAATATGCTGTTTATCATCTTGAATAGATGAGATTTGATGTACAGAAACACCAATTTTATTCAGTTCTATTGCAATCCATTGTGAGTTGGAGTCTACAATTTGCCCGATGAGAATCTCATCTCCAATCGTTATTATTTCTGCATTCATTGTTTCTATTGTAAAAGGTGTAACATATCTGATTTATCACTCCTGAGAAATCAGATATGACACTCAATTGTTTTTATATAAAGTAATCTACTTTATTTTTATCTGAAAAGCTTTTTTCCCTTCAATATCCCCAATTAAAATATCATTTTCAGAAACTTTTCCAACTCCTGCTGGTGTCCCCGTAAAAATAACATCTCCTTTTTTTAAGGTAAAATACTGAGAAACATAGCTTATCAATTCATCAATTTTCCACAACATAGATTTTGTATTTCCGCATTGAACAACGGTATTATTTTTCATCAATTGAAATGAGGTGTTTTCTAAATCAAAGTCTTCCTTCGGATAAAAATCTCCAATAACCGCACTTCCGTCAAAGGCTTTTGCTTTTTCCCATGGCAATCCTTTTTCTTTGCATTTTGTCTGCACATCACGCGCAGTAAAATCGATTCCCAACCCTATTTCATCATAATATTTATGAGCGAATTTTGTAGCAATATGCTTCCCTACTCTATTAATTTTTACCAAAACCTCTACTTCATAATGAATATCATCAGAAAAAGAAGGAATAAAAAAAGGGTTTTTCTTTAGTAAAATTGCTGAATCAGGTTTTAAAAATACCACAGGATTCTCTGGCTTCTCATTTGCCAATTCTTCAATATGTTTTGCGTAATTACGCCCAATACAGATTATTTTCATTTTTTAACTATACTATCATTTCGATCAAAGTAAAAAGATTATTTCATCATTCTTTCTCGTAATGACATGGTTCGTTTAATTTTTATGGTATCCATTTTTTAGGGAAATTTGGTTTACGTTTTTCTAAAAACGCATCACGTCCTTCTTTGGCTTCATCAGTCATATATGCTAAACGAGTGGCTTCACCAGCAAAAACTTGTTGTCCTACCATTCCGTCATCTGTTAAATTCATCGCGAATTTTAACATTTTTATAGACATCGGGCTTTTGGCTAAAATCTCTTGCGCCCACTCATACGCTGTGTTTTCTAAATCATCATGCGGAATTACAGCATTTACCATTCCCATTTCATAAGCTTCTTGAGCAGAATAATTTCTTCCTAAGAAAAAAATCTCTCTTGCTCTTTTTTGTCCTACCATTTTTGCTAAATATGCTGAACCATACCCGCCATCAAAACTGGTTACATCAGCATCAGTTTGTTTAAAAATAGCGTGTTCTTTACTTGCCAAGGTTAAATCGCACACTACATGTAATGAATGTCCGCCACCTACTGCCCAACCTGGTACTACGGCAATAACCGCTTTTGGCATAAAACGAATTAATCTTTGTACTTCTAATATATTTAAACGATGGTACCCATCTTCTCCCACATACCCTTGCTTTCCTCTTGCCTTCTGATCACCACCAGAACAAAACGAGTACACACCATCTTTAGTTGATGGTCCTTCGGCAGATAATAAAACAACTCCTATAGATGTATCTTCACCAGCATCATAAAAAGCATCGTACAACTCTTTAGTTGTTTTTGGTCGAAATGCATTCCGAACATTCGGTCTATTAAATGCAATTCTTGCTACGCCATTGCATTTTTTATAGGTAATATCTTCGTATTCTTTAGCTATTTTCCAATCAGGTTGTATCATATATTTAGAAATTTTATCATTTATTTTTTAATGGTGATAAAAGATATCATCAGAAGTAACAAAAATAAAACATTCAAACACCAAATTCTATTTTTCTAGAATAATTATATTCTTTCATAAAAAATATATATTTTTGTTTATATCCCTAAAAAACCATGAAAAAAAATATAGTTATCTTATTCCTTTTTTTTACTTACGCTGTCTTCGGTCAAAAAATTATCACAAAAAGGTACCAATCTGAAATATTAAAAAAACCTAGAAATGTAAAAATTTCTTTACCCAAAGACTACGAAAAAGATTCGATTACAAACTTTCCCTTGGTTATTGTTTTAGATGCAGGAAGTCTTTTTAATATTGTGGTAGGTAATTCTAACTTACCAACAATAAGCGATGAAGCTCCAAGACAAATTATTGTTGGTATAGAGATGATAAATACACAATACAAAGATGTAGGATACATAAAAGAAACAGGAAAACTAACAGGAGATAATTACAACTTTCTACGTTTTATACGGGAAGAATTACTAGTTGATATTGAAGCAAATTATAAAACATCCTCATTTTTAACAATTGTTGGAGAAGGTCTTTCTGGAAACTTAATTACTCATTTTTTAAAAGAAGAATACCCCGTTTTCAACTCTTATATTTGTATAAACCCAACCTTATCAATTGATTTTATTAACCATATAGATTTACTTTCATTGCCTAGGTATGAAAAATTAGACAATACTTTTTATTTTTATTTAAGTGGGAGTCCTTTTAACAATAAACAGAAAAGTAATAGAATCTTGCAATTTCACACTTTTTTAAGCTCATTAGATATTGCTAATTTTCATTATAAATATGATGATTTTGAGCAATCTCAATCAAGTGTTTCGGCAGTTGGAGAAGCTGTTCCAAGAGCTTTAACTAAAACATTTGAAACTTATAAAAAAATCAATAAAGAAGAGTATCTAAAAAACATAAAAAACTTATCTCCAGAAGATGCAATCCTTTATTTAAAGAACAAATATTTAGACATAGAATATCTTTTTGGAACAAACATAGGTATTAGGATAGAAGATATTTATGCAATAGAAAGTATTATTATTGATCAAGATAATGGTAAATATTTAAAAGGTTTTGGTAAAATGATTTTAAAACTATTTCCCTCTTCTCCTTTAGGAGATTATTATTTAGGACTGTACTATGAAATGGGGAAAAAATATAAAAAAGCACTAAAATATTACCATAAAGGATATGGTAAATTTGATTTATCAAATCCAGATGCAGATAAGTTTTATAAAAATATTGAGCGAGTTAACGGAATGAATTAATCCTTTTTCAGAAGCTCTATTCCTTCTTCTGTAAAAATAATTTTTTTCTCTCGATATAAATTCCCAATAGCTCTTTTAAAGGCTTTTTTACTCATTTGTAAATGAAACTTAATCGATTCTGGCGAACTTTTATCTGTTAAGTTAAGAACCCCTTTATTTTTTTCTAAATGATTTAAAACGATTTCAACATCTGAATTAATAACACTTCTAAAACCTTGTGGGCGTAAGGATACATCTATTTTTTCATCTTCACGAATCTTTTTAATATAGCCTTCTATTTTCATTCCTTCTTCGATATCTTTATAAATATCACTCTTAAACAACAAACCTTCAAACTCTTCTTCAATCAATACTGTAAATCCTAAATCTGTTTGATGCCCGATAATTAAATTTACTTTATCTCCTTCTTTAAATTCCATTTTTATACATTTTTAAAATAGTTCTTTAAAACTACGTCATTTATTTCTTTTGGGGTAAAAATTTCTAATATTTTTGGTTGATTTGATTCTGAATAAAAATCAGCTAAAACAACATTCAAACTTTCTATATCATTTGTAGATTGATAACTAAAATGATACATTTTTGCCAAATACTCTGCAGTTAAGTTATGCGGTGTTTCAAAATAATCGGTTGCATTGGTTGTTTGCGGACCAGGAATAACCCTAAAAATACCACCACCAGCATTATTCATAATAATAATTCTAAAATTCTTTGGAATGTAATTATTCCACAACGCATTACTATCATAAAAAAAACTCAAATCTCCTGTGATAAAAACAGTTTGATTTCCTTTTGCAAAGGCAGCTCCTATTGCAGTACTTGTACTACCATCAATTCCGCTTGTACCTCGATTACAAAAAACAGTTAACGCTTTATTTATATCAAATAATTGGGTATATCTAATTGTTGAACTATTGCCTAATTGTAAATTACAATTATTCGGAACACTTTTTAAAACCTGCTCAAACACCTTTAAATCTGAGTACTTTGTCTTTGCTAAAATTCTTTGATGATTTTTTTCTCTATCTTCTTTTTCTAACAACCATTTTTGTTGATAATTACTTTCTAACTCAACTTTTTTTAGAGATAAATCTCCTAAAAACACAAATGGTTTTTGTTGTACGAATTCCGTCAAACAAAAGTAAGTATCCATTGGTTTTAATGCGTCAACATGCCAATGATGTTTTGGCTGATGTTTCCTTAAAAATTGTTTTATTTTCTTAGAAACTACCATTCCTCCTAAAGTAATTAAGACATCAGGTTGTAATTCTTTTTGCTGATTTTTATCCAAAGAAAAAATCAATTGATCTATTGAATTGATAAATTTTGGATGGTATAAATTAGACGTTGTTTCGGTCATAATCAATACAGAGGCATCATTTACAAAATGATTTAAAACAAACTGTAATTCGTTATCAGGAAAATGTGTACCAACAAGAATTAGTTTTTTTGAGGAAGCGTTCCAAATTTTAGAAAATTTTTGAGGGAATAAAGATTGCTTCACTTTGTTCGCAATAACGTTTGCCTCTAAAGATTGCTGCACTTTGTTTGTAATCACAGAATCTATTTCATTTACAGTTTCATACAAAGGTTCATCAAACGGAACATTAATGTGTACAGGTCCTTTATTAGAAATAGCCGTTTGAATTGCTTCTGCTACCAATTTTGAATTTTGAACTTTGACCTTTGAATCATTTTCAATCAAATTCGCAGAAAACAAAATATGATTTTGAAACACATTTTCTTGACGAATCGTTTGTCCATCACCAATATCAATCAAATATTTCGGTCTATCCGCAGAAATAATAACCAACGGAATATTACTGTAAAAAGCTTCTGCTATCGCTGGGTAATAATTTAACAATGCAGAGCCAGAAGTACAAACTAATGCCACTGGTTTTTGGGTTTGTTGTGCCACTCCTAAGGCAAAAAATGCAGCAGAACGTTCATCAACAATACTTAAAGTTTGTATCTTCGGATGATTGGAAAAACCAATGGTTAATGGTGCATTTCTCGAACCTGGAGAAACCACAACAGTTTCAATACCAGATTGATGTACTGCTAAGATTATTAATTGTGCAAGTGCTGTTTTTGGATACATAAATAATTAAAATGTTATTCCCGCAAAAACGAGAATAACAATATAGTAAACCACTTTATTGATTAATTTCCTTTTTTATAATCTGCTAAAAATTGAGCCAAACCATTATCTGTTAAAGGATGTTTTAACAAACCTTCAATTGCTTTTAAAGGTCCTGTCATAACATCTGCTCCTAATTTTGCACAGTCAATAATATGCATTGTATGACGTACAGATGCTGCTAAAATTTCAGTTTCAAATCCATAATTATTATAAATCAAACGGATTTCTGCAATTAAATTTAATCCATCTGTAGAAATATCGTCTAAACGTCCAATAAATGGCGACACATAGGTTGCGCCTGCTTTAGCTGCCAACAACGCTTGACCCGCAGAAAACACCAAAGTAACATTGGTTTTTATTCCTTTATCAGAAAAATACTTACAGGCTTTTATTCCGTCTTTTATCATTGGTAATTTTACCACAATTTGAGGGTTTAACGCTGCCAATTCTTCTCCTTGTCTAACCATTCCTTCAAAATCGGTTGCAATTACTTCGGCAGAGACATCTCCATCTACCAACTCGCAAATCTCTTTGTAATGATTGATAATATTAGTTTCTCCTGTAATTCCTTCTTTTGCCATCAAAGATGGATTGGTGGTTACGCCATCTAAAATACCCAAAGATTGTGCTTCCTTAATTTGTGCTAAATTTGCTGTGTCAATAAAAAATTTCATCTGCTTTATATTATGTTGGTTGTTGTATTAAGTATTTTTCATCAAAATAACCTTCTGATTTCAGTTCTTCTATTTCTTTTTTTGTAAAATGCTTTTCTGCTTTTTTCATCAGGTAAACATTCTTTTTTCTTCTATAGGCAAAATTAAACTTTTTCCCCATTCTTTCAGCACTTAAAAGCCATTTTCCTTCAGGGTTTAGTTCCTCATCGTATCGAAATCGTTTCCACAATACAATGCGTTGTTCTTCTATCATAGGAAACCTCCATACTCTTCGGTCTCCAAATTTATTTTTCCAAGCAATGTTAATTTCATCTATAGTTTCTTCTTTTAAATGCTCTTTTTTAGGAAGAACATATCTATAAAATCGATTGATAAATCTTGGTTTTTTAGAAGCATCACAATTTTGTAAATCTTTTAAAAATCGTTCTGCATATAATTGAGGTTTTCTAATATAGTCATCAAAATCTAAGCCTATTTTTTTAATTTTTCGCACCAATGTTTTATTCTCTTTAGCAGCGACTAAAAATGTGCCTAAATTCTTTCCTTTATAGTTAAATCGATGGTTTACTTGCATTTTTACACCTTCAGAAATAGCTTCCTTAAGCAATAATAACCATTGATTATGTTTTTTGTTTCGGATGGAGTTTTGTCTGCGAATTTTTTTATAATCAAATCCCAAAGCATTTATTTTTTCTAATAAAACTGTATTATTCTTTTTTTCAGCACGGTATAAAAAGCTACCTAAATTCTTATCTTTATAAGTAAACCTATAATTAGGGCGAATCACTACATTTTCTTCTAATGCTTCTTCTAACAATTGCAACCATTGGTTTTCTTTTGTTTCGTTTCTTGAAACTTGTATCATCATCTTTATTTTATCTCACATTAATATTTAGACAGCAACTAGAATTATATGGAATCAAAATCCATCAACTTTAGTTTATTTTTAAGACCATTTTAGAGCATACACAAAATTGAATCTTGTCCATACATTTTTCGTGCCAATTTTTTTATAATACCCTCTGAGTAAGAGGAAGAAAAGCAAAGTTACAATTTATAATGATTTATCAATAATTTTTCATACACTTTATCTGGTAAAACTCTTTTTAAAACAATCGAAAATTTTTCTAAAAACCCACCAACCTTATAATGTATTTTTGTGTTTTTTGATGCAATTACCTGGTATACAGCTTTTGCCATTTCAATAGGTTGCATACCTTTATCGACATGATCATCAATCATAGATAAATTTTCTTTGTAACTCGTTTTATATACAGAGTTATCAAAAACAGGTGTATGGTACCTCCCTGATGCAATATTGGTCGCAAAATCTCCTGGAGCAATGTTTACCACATCAATACCAAATTTTTTTACTTCCATTCTTGTTGCCTCCGTTACTAGTTCTAAAGCTCCTTTAGAAGCTGAATAAATTCCTCGAAAAGGCAAACCCATATACCCTGCAATAGATGTTATATTGATAATCAATCCGCTTTTCTGACTGCGCATTTTCGGTAAAACAGCTTTCATCATCTCTATAGGACCAAAAAAATTGGTATCGAAATTAGCTTTCATTTCTTCTGTAGGAGTGTCTTCTATAGCCCCTGTAATTCCTTTTCCTGCATTATTAATTAAGACATCTAATCTTCCTTCTTTTTCAATAACTTCAGCTACTGCTTTTTCTATTGTTTTTGGATTTGTAACATCTAAAGCAAGAAAAGTAAATGGTAAGTTTATCGATTTTCTTTTTGTTCTACTTGTTCCGTACACAACAAAACCTTTGTTCGATAAATAGATGGCAATTGCTTTTCCTATTCCTGAAGAAGCACCTGTAATTAAAACAACTTTACTCATTTGGCAAAAATAAGAAAAGACAATAGACAATATAGAAGAAAGAGAGAAGATTTTACGTTCTAACAAGAAAATATTAGGCACAAAAAATGGCAAGCTACCTACATCACACCGCTACAACCAAGTACTCTTGCTGCGTTCCCGCCCTGGGAGATTCCGAGGGAGCTAGTTGTGTAGGACTTGCCGATGCAAATTTACAAACCTTTTTTTGTTTGGCAATTAAAAATTTATCAAAATTTATGTAACATTTTTAATGCTTTGTATACTAATAATTTGATGCTGCCTAAAAAAACACTTTTTAAACAACATCAATCAAAAAGGAAATGAATATATTTGTAACAACTAATTAAAATTTTACACAAATGGAAAATCAAGCAAACAGCAAAAATATTATTTTAAACTACGGATTATATCTTGGAGGTATTTCTGTATTAATGAGTTTAACTTTATATGCATTAGGTATGCATTTAGATGCACATTGGTCTGTAGGAATTGTTGGCTTTTTAATAACGGTTGCACTTATTGTTATCGGAATTAAAAAGTTTAAAGAAGCCAATGGTGGCTTTACGTCTTGGGGACAAGCTGTTAAAATTGGTGTTGGTATCGCTCTAATTTCTTCTATAATTGTAGCAGTTTATCAATTAATTTTTATGGCTTTTATAGAACCCGATTTTATGGCTCAAATAGCAGAAAAACAAAATCAAGTGATGATTGATTCTGGATATACCGAAGAACAAATGGAAGCTGCAAAAGGAATGTCAGAAAAAATGCAAAGTCCAGCTATTCTTTCTGCAATGAATATTTTAGGAGGTGTATTTGTTGGTTTCATTATCTCTGCAATTGCAGGTGCAATCATGAAAAAATCTGAAGAAGAGCAATACTAGTTCTAAGAAAAATTTAACACATAAAAAGGTAAAACATTTTAATATGTTTTACCTTTACTTTTTTAAAGAAATTATAGTTTTATGGATATCTCGATTGTCATCCCTTTATTAAACGAAGACGAATCGTTACAGGAATTACACCATTGGATTGCAAAAGTAATGCAGTCCAATCAATTTTTGTATGAAATAATTTTTATTGATGATGGTAGTACCGATAATTCTTGGAGCGTAATTGAAAAATTATCCAAAGAAAACACCTCCGTAAAAGGAATTCGTTTTCAAAAAAACTACGGAAAATCGCAAGCCTTAGATGCTGGCTTTGAATTGGCAAAAGGACGTGTAGTTATTACTATGGATGCCGATTTACAAGACAACCCAGAGGAAATACCAGATTTGTATAAAATGATTATCGAAGATGATTTCGATTTAATTTCTGGTTGGAAAAAGAAACGGTATGACAATGTCATTACCAAAAACATTCCTTCAAAATTATTCAATGCAGCCGCAAGAAAAACATCAGGATTAAAACTTCATGATTTTAACTGCGGATTAAAAGCCTACAAAAATGCAGTAATAAAAAGTGTAAAAGTAAGTGGAGAAATGCACCGATACATTCCTGTTTTAGCAAAAAACGAAGGGTTTAGCAAAATAGGAGAAAAAGTAGTGCAACATCAAGCTAGAAAATACGGGGTTACAAAATTTGGAATGAGTCGTTTTGTAAACGGTTTTTTAGACCTAATTACCATTTCGTTTTTATCAAAATTTGGCAAACGCCCCATGCATATTTTCGGGCTTTGGGGAACTTTAATGTTTTTCTTCGGATTCTTAGCAGCTACCTATATTGGTACAATGAAGCTCTACAAATTATCACAAGGAATGAAAACTGTTTTAGTAACCGACAATCCTTGGTTTTACATCGCTTTAACCACAATGATTTTAGGAACACAACTCTTTTTAGCAGGTTTTATCGGTGAGCTTTTAATAAAAGCTAAAAACAACGAAAAGCACTACAGAATAAAAGAAAAACTAAATTTCTAATTTCGTATATTTGCTTTCAATTTTTATGATATAATGAAAAAGATTTTAAACAATGCCAAAAAATGGCTTTCTGACACTTTTGATACAGAAACAAGAAAAGAAATTCAAGATTTAATTGACACGAATTCACCTGATTTATCCGATAGATTCTATAAAAACATGGAATTCGGAACAGGAGGAATGCGTGGAATTATGGGAGCAGGCACTAACCGAATTAACAAATATACTTTAGGGAAATCTACCCAAGGTTTGAGTAATTATTTACATCAAACATATCCTAAAAAACAATTAAAAGTTGCTATTGCGTATGACTGCCGACACAACAGTCAGAAATTTGCGAAATTGGTTGCTGATGTGTTTTCTGCCAATAATATTAAGGTATTTTTATTTGAAGATATGCGTCCTACGCCAGAGTTATCTTTTGCTGTAAATCACCTAGATTGCGATGCAGGAATTGTACTAACAGCATCTCACAACCCACCAGAATATAATGGATACAAAGTGTATTGGAATGACGGTGGACAAATTGTACCACCACAAGATAAAGGAATTATTGACGAAGTAAATTCATTAGATTTTTCTGAAATCAACTTTAATGCCAATGAAGCTTTAATCACCTATATCGGCAATGATGTTGATGAGGCATTTTGGAAAGCGTCCCTAAAAAACGGAACTTTTAATGCTAAAAACAAAGAAGATGTAGCCGTTGTGTTTACTTCTTTGCATGGAACTTCGGTGAAATTAATTCCAGAAGCATTGAAACGTGCAGGTTACACAAATTTGCATATTGTAAAAGAACAAGAAGTACCTAATGGCGATTTCCCTACAGTAGCTTCACCCAATCCTGAAGAACCCGCTGCTTTAAAAATGGCAACTGATTTGGCAAATAAAGTAGGTGGAGATATTGTAATTGGAACCGACCCAGATAGTGATAGAATTGGTATTGCTGTTAGAAATACAGATGGAGAAATGCAATTATTAAACGGAAATCAAACCATGTGTGTGATGACCGATTTTTTAATTAAACAATGGCACAAAGAAGGAAAATTAAACGGAAAACAGTTTGTTGGTTCTACGATTGTAACCACGAATTTAATCAATGAAATTGCCGATGGCTATAATGTTGAAACTAAAGTAGGATTGACAGGTTTTAAATGGATTGCAAAAATGATTCGCGATTACCCTGAACAAGATTTTATTGGTGGCGGCGAAGAAAGTTTTGGTTATATGGTAGGCGATTTTGTAAGAGATAAAGATGCTGTAACTGCCGCTTTGTTAGCTTGTGAAATTGCTGCTGATGCGAAAGCAAAAGAGAGCTCTTTCTATAAAGAATTATTAGAAATTTATAAAAAAAATCATTTTTATAAAGAACATTTAATTTCCATTGTAAAAAAAGGAATGGATGGAGCTGCACAAATTAAACAAATGATGATAGGTTTAAGAGAAAATCCTTTTTCTGAAATTGATAATTCTAAAGTAGAGTTTTTATATGACTATCAATCGTCAGTCAAAAAAAACTTACTTACGGGAGAGGAAACAACTATTGATATTCCAAAATCTAACGTGTTGATTTATCAAACCAAAGACGGTACAAAAGTGGCTGCAAGACCTAGTGGAACAGAACCAAAAATTAAATTCTATTTTAGCGTAAAAACATCTTTAGATACAATTGAAAATGCTAAAAAAGTTGAAGAGAGTTTAAACAATAAAATCCAACGAATTATTAAAGAATTGAATTTATAAAACTTGAATGAATCACTTTAAAAAAATACTAAAATTTGCGAAACCATATAAGAAATTTGCTTGGTTCAATATATTATTCAATATACTCTACGCTATTTTTAATGTACTCTCAGTGCTAGCATTTATTCCTGTTTTAGGAATTTTATTTGGTATCGAAAAAAAAGTAATTACAAAACCCATTTATAATGATTTAAGTGGCTTAGGAACGTATGCAAAAGATAATTTTTACTTTTTTATTTCACAGAAAGTAGAAAATGAAGGCACAATAAATGTCTTACTTTTTATCTGCTTCCTAACCTTCGGATTGTTCTTTTTTAAGAATTTATTTCGGTATTTGGCAACTTTTTCATTAAATTTTTTAAGAAACGGTGTTGTAAAAGACCTCAGAGATACTTTGTATCAAAAAATTGTTTCCCTACCTATTTCGTATTTTTCAGAAAAAAGAAAAGGAGATGTTATTGCTCGTATGACAAGCGATGTACAAGAAGTTGAAAATTCTTTTTTAACCTCTTTAGAAGCTGTTGTTAGAGAACCTTTAACGGTTATCATTTCGTTAACAATGATGCTAATTATTAGCGTAAACCTTACCTTATTTGTTTTTATTTTATTACCTGTTTCAGGAATTATTATATCTGCCATCAGTAAAAAATTAAAAGCAACTTCATTAAAAGCACAACAAGAAACAGGTAGCTTTTTATCATTTATAGAAGAAACATTAACAGGATTACGCGTAATAAAAGGCTTTAATGCAGAAAAAAGCATTGGTGAAAAATTTACGAACTCTACCTTACGTTTTAAAGGTTTAATGAATAGTGTTTTAAATAGAAAAGCCTTAGCTTCTCCAGTGAGTGAATTTTTAGGTTCGGCAACAATTATTACCATTCTTTGGTACGGAGGAACAGAAGTTTTATCGCAAAATAGCGCATTGCAACCCGAAGAATTTATGGGATATATCGTTTTGTTTTATACGGTTTTAAACCCTATAAAAGCGATTACAACTGCTTATTATAATATTCAAAAAGGTGATGCATCTGCAGAACGAATTATGGATATTTTAGAAACAGAAAATACTATTATAGACAAACCAAATGCAATTCATAAAATAGATTTTAATTCTCAAATTGAATTTAAAAACATCTCATTTAAATACAAAGATGATTATGTTTTGACTGATTTTTCATTGACGATTCCGAAAGGAAAAACTGTTGCTTTAGTTGGACAATCTGGTAGTGGGAAATCAACACTTGCCAATCTAATTACTCGTTTTTATGATGTAAACAAAGGCGATGTTTTAATAGATGGAAAAAACATTAAAGACATTCGTAAAAAATCATTGCGTGGTTTGATGGGTATTGTTACTCAAGATTCCATTTTATTTAACGATACAGTTTCCAATAACATCAAATTAGGAACTGAAAAAGCTACGGAAAAACAAGTTCAGGATGCAGCAGAAATTGCAAATGCACACGAGTTTATCAAAGATTTACCACAACAATACAATACCAATATTGGTGATAGTGGAAACACTCTTTCTGGTGGACAAAAGCAACGTTTATCAATTGCAAGAGCAGTCTTAAAAAACCCTCCAATTATGATTTTAGATGAAGCTACTTCTGCTCTAGATACAGAATCTGAACAATTGGTGCAAAAAGCATTAGAAAAAATGATGCAGAACAGAACTTCATTGGTTATCGCACATAGGCTTTCTACTATTCAAAAGGCAGATGTTATTGTGGTAATGAAAAAAGGAGAAATTGTTGAACAAGGTCAACACGATGAATTACTTGCAAAAAAAGGCGAGTATTTTAAACTGGTTACCATGCAAAATTTAAGCTAACATGGGAAATAAAAAAAATATTACTTTTTTATCTGAGTTTTCAAATCTGCTTTTTTTTTGGTTTTTAGGTGTAATATATTTTTTCGTATTTAGACTCTCATTTATATTCATCTATTGCTCAGATATTAATACTAACTTAAAATTAATAGACTATGTAAATGCTTTTTTTATGGGGTTTCGTTATGATATTATTGTCATATCAGATTTTCTAATTATACCTTTTTTAAGTATTTACATATTAATCCCTTTAAAAAAAGGAAATATCACCATTAAAATTAGGAAAACATTTCAAGTAATTTTCGCAATTTCAAGTGTTATTATTTCTTTAGTCTCATTAAATTATTACTCTGAATATAACGACCAGTTTAATCATTATTTATTTATGGGCTTGCATGATGACCTGCAAGCTGTTTTACAAACTATTCTTTCTGATTTCCATCCAATTAAAAATATTTTAATAATTGTGTTTTTAATAATATTATTCCTAAAAACATTTAAACACTTTGAATACAAGAATAGAATCTATTTATTTTTAAACACATTTAAGTTTAAATTTAGTAATATTTTTTTTAAAATATTAGCACTCATATTATTTGTTGGTGGTTTTAGAGCATCTTATACTGGTTACCCTGTTAGACGAGCATATGCTGCAGTAAGCCCTGATCATTTTATAAACAAAGTAATAATAAACCCATTAAAAGCATTAAACTATGCTATTCTTGATTATAATGAATTGAACAAAAAAAATTCTGCAAACCCTTTTAATGAAATTCCTGTATCCATAAAAGACAAATATTCATCTATAAATAATTTTTTAAAAAAAGAAACAACCGCTATTTTATTATCAAAAGAAAAACCAAACCAGATTTTCTTAATTATTATGGAAAGTTATGATTCTTGGCCATTAATGGATAAATATACTGACTTAAAGTTAACTCCTGAGTTAAAAAATATAGAAAATAAAGGTGTCCGTTTTACCAACTTTTTACCAGCGGCATATTCAACATTTAACTCTTCAGCTACTATTATAACAAGTATTCCCTACAATGGAGTAAACATTAGTAAAATAGGTGCAAATAGGAGTTTTCCAACATCAATATTCAAGCAATTTAAAAAACTAGGCTATGAAACTAATTATTTTTATGGTGGGTTTCTTTCATGGCAAAATTTACAAAATTTTGTAAAAAAGCAAGGAGCAGATAACCTTTATGGCGCACCAGACTCTGAGGAAGATAAAGTGATTTGGGGGGTTATTGACGAATTCTTATTTGATATGGTTTTAAAAAAAGTCGATACTAAAACTAAATCATTAAATATTATTCTAACTACAAGCCACCATTCTCCATATGAGGTTGACATTTATAAAAAAGGTTTTTTTTATAAAACAAAAAATGACATTCCTACAAAATATCAAAAAATATACAATCAAGAAAATACTTCTTTAAAACACTTGGGGCATCTTTGGTATTCTGACAAATCATTAGGTAGTTTTGTAAAAAAAGCAGAGAAAAAGTATTCCAACTCATTATTTGCAATAACTGGAGACCATTTTGGTAGAAAATTTATTAATACCAATCCTACATTATACGAAAGTTCTTCAGTACCTTTTATTTTATATGGTAATTATGTAAAAGGATTGCCAAAAAAAATAGAAACACCAGGAAGTCATAAAGATATTAGCGCTACTTTATTAGACCTTGTTGCTCCCAATAATTTTTCTTATTCTAGTTTTGGAAACTCGCTATTTAAAAACCAAAAAAAAGCTATAGGAATAGGTTACAACAAATTAATCACCAAAAACATACTTATAGAATACACCAAAAATTATGGTAAAAAAAAATACATTTTACCTTCTAAAACAAAAAAAAACAATCCTATTGAAAAAAATCATAAAGAAAAGTTAGATAGTGTAATGTCATTGTCCTGGCATTATATAATAAAAGGTGATAGTATATATTAAACTTTTAATCCTAAAGACAACCTATCAGGGCAAACTCACACTTTTTTAAGTTATTTTTCACAATAATTAACTGATTAATAGTAAGTTAAGTTATTTTTTATTTGTATATTATAAGACCGTTGCAAGGCGCAAACTAATAATTAGTGATAACAAAGCCACCTACAGTATTGATTATCAGCATATAAAGTGGTCTATTTGCTTATGAGAATACACAAACAACCTACATTAGCAGATAGTATTTGCGATTTACGTACAAGAAAGATAAAAGCAACATTTTTTAGTCAAATAAACACAATTATAGATTGGGATAGTATTTCAAAAATAATTGATATTGATTATTCAAAAGGAAAAAGTGCTGTTGGTAAACCATCTTATGATGGTTTGTTGCTTTTTAAAATGTGTCTTTTGCAAAGTTGGTATGGATTGAGTGATTATGAAGTAGAAGATCGCGTTAATGATAGTCTTTCATTTAGTTATTTTTGTGGTATGACTATAGATCAAGTGTCACCCGACCACAGTACTTTAAGTAGATTTAGAACAGCTTTAACAAAAACTAAGACTTTTGAAAGATTATTTTCATCGATAAATTCACAATTAGAAGCACATAACATCATTGTAAAAAAGGGAGTAATTGTAGATGCAAGTGTTGTTGATACTCCTTTACGTCCTAAAGGGAAGACTAATCATAAAGTCACAGAAGATCGGTCACAAGAGACAGTTCAAGTTAAAAAAGATTACGCTGATAGTGTCGATAAAGATGGAACTTGGTTGAAAAAGAGAGGTAAATATCATTTTGGTTATAAAAAACATCATGTAACTGATGATGAAGGATTGGTTCTAGGTGTACTTACCACAACAGCAAGTAAAAATGAAATAGCAAATTTAGAAGAAGTTTAAGACACCGTAAATATAGCCTTACCAAAAGACATTCCATTAAAGGCAGATAAAGGGTATCAATCAAAGAAAAATGCAGAGGTATTAAAACAAAGGAACTTAAAAAATCACATTCTTAAAAAGGCAGTAAGAAACAAACCCCTAACCAAATGGGAAAAGAAATTTAATAAACTAGTCGGTAAAACAAGGTTTAAAGTAGAGCGTACTTTTGGAGGAATAAAACTATGGTTTAAAGGTGGAATTGCAAGATATAGAGGAATAGAAAAAATGCATACTCAAAATTTAATGGAAGCCATGTGCTATAATCTGTATAGAAGTCCTGGAATAATTGCCATTAATTCTCAAAAATAGAGCAAATGAATCATAAAAACAGGACTATATAACTAAAAATGAGAAAATTAAATACGAAAATTGAGCTAAATCAAAAAAAATAATTCGAAAAAATAATAACATTGTGAAGTTAGTTATATTCAGGATTTCATCTTCTAAAATAGCTTCTTTTTTATCTCTTTTATTTCTACTATAAGAGTTTTAAATCAATTACCAAGAATAATCTAAGCCTCTTCTAACTATAATAATCTTCTTATTTCTAGAGAGTTATAATTCAATAGTTATAGTAGTTATTCCAACTCCACTACCAAATCATCAGCATTTACCATTACACCTTTTTTAAGTACTAATTTCTTAACAATAGCATCTTCTATAGCAGTTATGGTTGTTTCCATTTTCATAGCCTCAATGATAAATAGCGGCTGATTTCTCTTTATTTTTTCTCCTTTTTTCACCAAAACAGCAGACAACATTCCTTGTAATGGCGCTCCTATTTCATTGCTATTTTCTTTATCAGCTTTAACGTGTTCAATTTTATCGACTTTTATAGAAGCATCTTTTACCAGTACATTTCTTGTTTGTCCGTTTACTTTAAAATACACTTTTACCATTCCGTCTTCATTGGGTCTACCTACTGAATCTAAACGGATTAATAACGATTTTCCTTGATCTATATTTACAATAATCTCCTCTCCTCTTTCCATTCCATAAAAGAAATTTTTAGTAGGCAAATCAACTAGATTCCCATATTTTTTATGATTATTATAAGCATCTACAAATACTTTTGGATACAATTTATACGACAAGAAATCTGTAATATCAATATCTCTTCCCATCTCTTTTTCAAAAGTTTTTCTAAATGCTGCGTACTCTCTATCAAAATCTACAGGTTCTAAATGGGCATTCGGTCTGTTGGTATATGGTTTTTGATCTTTTAAAATTAGTTTTTGTAATTTCTTTGGAAATCCTCCCACAGGTTGTCCTAAATCTCCTTTAAAAAAACTTACTACAGATTGCGGAAAAGAAATTTCATCTCCTCTTTCTAACACATCTTGTGTGGTTAAATTATTACTTACTAAATATTGTGCCATATCTCCCACCACTTTAGAACTCGGTGTTACTTTAATAATATCACCAAAAAGCTGATTTACATCTGCATACATTTTGGTGATTTCGTGGAAACGAGACGCTAAGCCTAAAGCTGCTGCTTGTGGTTTTAAATTAGAATACTGCCCACCAGGAATTTCATGTTGAAAAACTTCACCAGAACCTGCTTTCAAACCAGATTCAAACGGATAATAATATTCTCTTACTGCTTCCCAATAATTAGAATATTCGTTTAATTTATTAATATTTATATTATTTTCTCTTTCATTAAAACGCAGCATTTCTACAATTGAATTAAAATTTGGTTGTGATGTTAATCCAGACATTCCTCCTAAGGCAACATCAACCACATCAACACCAGCCTCAATTGCTTTTAAATATGTTGCAGATTGAATAGACGAAGTATCATGCGTATGTAAATGAATTGGAATATTTATTTCTGATTTCAATGCCGATATCAACTCATACGCAGCATAAGGTTTTAACAAACCTGCCATATCTTTTAATGCTAAAATATGTGCACCTGCATTTTCAATATCCTTAGCTAATTGTATGTAATATTTTATATTATATTTTTTATTCTTCGGATTTAACACATCATTGGTATAAGAAATAGCACCTTCTGCCAAACCGTTGGTTCTTTTCCGAACGTGTTCTATGGCAGGTGCTATGGACTGCATCCAATTTAAAGAATCGAAAACTCTAAAAATATCAACTCCTTTTTCCCAAGATTGTTCTACAAATTTTTCGATTAAATTATCAGGATATGCCGTGTAGCCAACTCCATTAGAACCTCTTAATAACATTTGTAATAATACATTTGGCATTGCTTTACGCAATTTCTCTAAACGCTCCCACGGATTTTCTTGTAAAAAACGCATACAAACATCAAAAGTGGCACCTCCCCAAACCTCCATACTAAATACATTTGAATGGTTTTTAGCAAACCCTTCAGCTACTTTCATCATATCGAAAGTTCGCATTCTGGTTGCTAATAAACTTTGATGCGCATCTCTCATTGTAGTATCTGTAAAATGAATTTTCTGCTCATTTTTTAGCCACTTAGAAAATTTTTCTGGTCCTAACTCAGTCAACAAATCTTTTGTTCCCTTCGGATAAGATGCATTTGGATCAAATACTGGTATTTTAGGCAATACAAATGTTTTGTTTGGGTCAATCTTTTTTACATCAGGATTTCCGTTCACAATCACTTTTCCTAAATAAGATGCTATTTTTGTAGCTCTATTTCTTGGCAGTTTAAAGTTGAATAATTCAGGTGTATTTTTAATAAAATTTACGGTTACATTTCCTTCTTTAAAAGTATTGTGGTTTAAAATATTATTTACAAACGACATATTTGTTTTTACGCCACGAATTCTAAATTCAGACAATGCTCGTTGCATTTTTCTACAAGCGCCATCTAACGTTCTACTACTTGCTGTAATTTTTACCAGCATCGAATCAAAAAATGGCGATATTTTCACACCTTGATACACACTACCCGCGTCTAATCGAATTCCGAATCCTGCGGCACTTCTGTAAGTAGATATTCTGCCATAATCTGGTTTAAAATCATTAGCAGGATCTTCTGTAGTTACTCGACATTGTAATGCATATCCATTAATTTTTATCGCCTCTTGATTATAAATTTTTATTTGTTGATCAGATAATTTATATCCTCCAGCAATAAATAATTGTGTTTTTACCAAGTCGATATTTGTAATCACTTCAGTAACTGTATGTTCTACTTGTATCCTTGGGTTTACCTCTATAAAATAGATGGAATCATCTTCATCAACCAAAAACTCTACCGTACCAATATTGTTATATTTTACGGATTTACAGATATCTACTGCATATTTATATAAAGAGTTCTTAATCTCATCAGACAAACCAAAAGAAGGAGCAAATTCAATTACTTTTTGATAACGACGTTGTACAGAACAATCTCTTTCAAATAAATGAACAGTATTACCATAATTATCTGCCACTATTTGAATTTCGATATGCTTCGGATTTTCTACATAATTTTCTAAAAACACAGTATCATCTCCAAATGCATTCAAAGCTTCTCTCCTACTTTCGTTAAATGCTTTTTTTAAATCATTTTCATTTCTAATAACGCGCATTCCTCTTCCGCCACCACCAGAAGCTGCTTTTAACATTACTGGATACCCAATTTTATCGGCTTCAGCCAAAGCAATTTTTATAGTTGTTAGCGATTTTTCACTACTTTGGATAATAGGAATATTATTTTCTACCGCTACTTTTTTAGCCTGAATTTTATCACCTAAAGATTCTAAAACCGATACTTTCGGACCAATAAAAATAATATTATTTTCTTCACACTTTTTAGCAAAATCTGCATTTTCAGATAAAAAACCATACCCTGGATGAATGGCATCCACATTATTCTCTTTCGCTACTTTTACAATCGCATCAATATTTAAATATGGCTTTAAAGGCTCATCATCTTTACCTATTTGATAGGATTCATCTGACTTGTATCTATGTAAAGAATACCGATCTTCGTAAGTGTAAATACCAACGGTTTTTACGTTAATCTCTGTACAAGCTCTAAAAATTCTGATAGCAATCTCTCCCCTATTGGCAACAAGAACGGTTTTTATTTTCATAGTGCTTTATTTAATAAGTTGACTTTTCTTTTTCTAAAAAATGATGGTTCTAAAGATATAGAAAAAAATAGTTTTACTGAGTATCAAACATTACATTAAATAAAAAAAGGCACTAACAAAATTTTTTTAAGCAATTTTATCTCACAAAAAATGAAGTAATTTTAAAGACTATTTTACAACTAGCCCGAGTTTTTTTGCTTTTTGAAGCATAAATTGATAGGAAGCTTCGTACTCATTCGGGATTTCGCCATCTAAAATAGCTTCTTTAATTGTTTCTTTTAATTGACCGATTTCTCTACAAGGTTTTAAATTAAAAGTTTGCATAATTAATTCTCCTGAAATTGGTGGCTGAAAATTACGCACTTTATCTCGCTCTTCAACTTCTTTGATTTTTTGACGAACCTCCTCAAAATTTTGATGGTAACGTTTAAATTTCCTTGGGTTTTTAGTGGTAATATCTGCTTCACAAAGTGTCATTAACGCATCAATGTCATTACCAGAATCAAACACTAAACGCCTTACTGCAGAGTCGGTTACATTGGTTGCCAACACAATTGGACGAGAACTTAGTAATATTAATTTTTGCACAAACTTCATCTTATTATTCAGTGGTAATTTTAAACGCCTAAATAATTTATATACCATTTTAGATCCCACAAATTCGTGTGCATGAAACGTCCATCCTTGTTTTTTATGAAATTTTTTAGTGGGTGCTTTTCCTATATCGTGCAACAAAGCTGCCCAACGCAACCAAACATCATCTGTATATACAGAAATATTATCTACCACCTCTAAAGTATGATAAAAATTATCTTTATGACTTTGTCCTTCTACTTCCTCTACACCTTTTAAATCAGTAAGTTCTGGAAGAATCTGTTGCAATAATTTTGTTTGTTCAAGCAATAAAAACCCGATGGATGGTTTTGGTGATGATAGTATTTTATTCAACTCAACAACAATGCGTTCTTTGGTAATAATTTCTAATCGTGTTGCATTTTTGGTAATGGCATCTAACGATTTTTGCTCAATTTTAAAATCTAATTGTGTTGCAAATCGAATGGCACGCATCATCCGAAGTGGATCATCAGAATAGGTTATATCGGGGTTTAATGGTGTTCTAATAATTTTATTTTCTAAATCACTTATTCCATTAAATGGGTCTAACAATTTTCCTAAATTGCTTTCATTTAAACTCAATGCCAATGCATTAATTGTAAAATCTCTACGGTTTTGATCGTCTTGTAACGTTCCTGTTGTGACTTCTGGATTTCTACTTTCTTCTGAGTATGATTCTTTTCTTGCGCCTACAAACTCAATTTCTATTTCTTTATAACGCAACATTGCAGTTCCGTAGGTTTTAAAAACCTGTACTTTTGGTTTGTTTGGCAGTAATTCTGCTACTTTTTGTGCAAGCTCTATTCCACTTCCTAGAGTTACAATATCAATATCTTTGGCATTTCCTCTTTGTAAAAAGAAATCGCGTACAAAACCACCGATTACATAGCTTTCTAACTGTAATTGTGCTGTTGCTTTTGTTATATATGAAAATATATCAGCAGAAATTGCTTCTCTATAAACGTTGTTTTTCAATATATCTATGCTTTTCTTTATTCATTGTCATTGCGAAGGATAATCTCATTTTAATATACAGATTACTTCGTTCATTCTTCTCTCGTAATGACGTTTTGTATTACTATCTTAAAACAACAATATTATCACCTTCAATTCTTAAAATTCGTGATGATTTTTCTGTCATTCTTTCTTGATGCAAATCTACTATATAATCAACGCTATCCAAAATTGCGGTATCAATTTCTTTGAATGATTTTGGTGTTGGATGATTACTGATATTTGCTGATGTCGAAACAATCGGTTTCCCAAATCTTTTAATCAATTTTCTGCAAAAATCATCTTGTACAATTCGTATGGCAATGGTGTTATTTTTTGCAATAACATTTTTAGCTAAATTCTTTGGCTTATTATAAATTACTGTTGTTGGGTTGGTGGTAGAGCTCAAAATTCCTTTTACTTTTTTAGTAACTTCTACATATTTTTTCAGCATCGAAAGAGAACTTACCAATACAATTAAACTCTTAGACTCTTCTCTTTTTTTCAGTTGATAAATTTTTGCGATAGCCTTTTCATCAGTAGCATCACAACCTATCCCCCAAACAGTATCTGTTGGATAGAGGATGATTTTACCTTTTTTTAAATACTGATTAGCCGTTGAAATTTGTAATAACATTTGTACTTTTGTTGATATTACAAAAATACCACATTTATTATTTATAAGATAAAATGATTACAGTTAGAATTGTTGGGGGCTTAGGAAACCAAATGTTTCTATATGCGTATGCAAAAGCTATTGAACAAATGGGGCATACAGTAAAACTTGATATTTCTAAGTTTAAAAGCTACAAGTTACATGGCGGTTATCAACTAGATAAATTTAATATTGACTTAAAACCGGCTAGTAAAACCTCTTTAGCTTTCTCAAAATTAAACATTTATAATACTCTTAAAGAAAAAAATTTATTATTTGATATTTCTTTTAAATCATTAAAAGGTAATAAATATATTAAAGGATATTTTCAAACTGAAAAATATTTTTCAGAAATCAAAGATATTTTGTTACAGCAATTTACAGTTAACAGGGAATTAGCAAACTCTACGAAAAGCTATGCAGAAAAAATAAAATCATCTACCACAAGCTGTTCTATACATATTAGAAGAGGTGATTACATTTCTGACAAAAAAGCAAACAGTATACATGGATCCTGCAGTTTAGAGTACTACAAACAAGCGGTAAATTTATTAAAAGAAAAATATAAAAATAACTATTTTTTTATTTTTTCTGATGATATTAGTTGGGTAAAAAACAACCTTTCTATAGACAATGCAACCTATATCAATCACAACACAATTCCGCATGAAGACATCTATTTAATGAGCTTATGCGACCATAACATTACCGCTAATAGTAGTTTTTCATGGTGGGGAGCATGGTTAAATGATAATAAAAATAAAACTGTAATTTCTCCAAAAAACTGGTTTGTAGATAAAGAAAATGAATTAGTTTGTAAAAACTGGATACAGCTATGAGGTCTTTTAAAGTATATTATATTAATTTAGACAAAAGTATTGAACGTAGAAATTTTATGGAAAATCAATTTAAAGAATTGAATATTCCAATTACAAGAATATCTGCTGTTTATGGAAAAGAATTGCCTATTACTTTCTTAAAAGAAGCTAAAAGTCAACATAATATTCTTACACATTTTCCGTATCTAAATGATGGTGAAATTGGACTTACAAAAACATATTTTGATCTTTGGAAAGTAGTTTCTAAACAGAAAGAAGATTTTTCTATTATTTTAGAAGATGATGCTCTTCTTAATAAAAATTTCTTTAATGATTTACCTTATATATTAAATAAAATTACAACAAAAGACTTTGTAGATATTTCAGGAAGAAAGGGGTTCTTAACTTTAAACAAAAAAGAATTAATTACAAAATATCTAGTTCCACCACTACAAACCACAGGTCAGATAATTGGTAAAGGTGCTGCTATAAAACTTTCTGCTAATTTAGAAAGATATTATTCACCTATCGATGTCATAAAACAGGATGTTTTTAAACATAAAACTCCCGTTTACGTTACCAATAAAAGCTACGTCTCTAGTAATGACAAAGCTTTAGGAGGAAGCACTTTACAACAAAAAAATAAGCCTATCTTTAAGAAAGTTATTCGAGAAATTACCCGTCCTTTTTGGCAAATAGTAACATTATTTACCTTTAAACCGTACAGATGTTTTAGAAATTTTATTTTTTATAAAACAGCAAAATAACTATTTTATTCCTTGCTTCCGTTATTCAATAATTTGAGTTTAATATATCTTGTAAACACACCATATGCTTGAGTTTTAGCAATTACAAAACCTTCAAATCCATCTAAAAAACCAAGTCTAATTATATAATGTATCACAAATCTTGCTGGTGGCTTTATTAAAAGGTGAAATAAATTCACTTTCTTACCTTGCTCATTTAATTGTTTTGACCTTAACGCGGCATAATGATTTAATTTAGAGATATAATGATCAAAACTACGATAAGAATAATGATCAATTTTATTTTTTAAAAACCCTACTTTACCATTTGCTTTTATCTTTTCATGAACTAGATTCCCATTATATTTACAGTGTTTTTTTAAAAACAACCGAATTACTTTATCTCTCTGAACACCACCGTAATTAACTTTTTTCTCCATAAAATAAAAAGCCCTTCTGATAAAAAACCCAACATTATCTTTTGGCTTTTTTACTGCATCTAAAATTTCTTTTTGAAGTTTTGGTGTAACTCTTTCATCTGCATCTAAAATATAAATCCAGTCGTATTTTGCTTGGTCTATTGCATAGTTTTTTTGAGTAGAAAAATCATCAAAAACACGTTGAATAATTTTCACATCGTGTTTCTTTGCTAACTCAATAGTTTTATCAGTACTAAAAGAATCTATAACAATAATCTCATCAGCAAAACAAACAGATTTTATAGCTTCTTCTATATGAATCTCTTCGTTGAGAGTGGGGATAATTGCAGTTATTTTGGTCATAGCATGGTTAATTAAACAGCGACATTATATTCTCTAAGTGCGTCGTTTAATGAAGTTTTTTGGTTAGTGCTTTCTTTTCTCTTTCCAATAATTAACGCACAGGGTACATTAAAATTGCCCGCAGGAAACTCTTTTGTATAACTCCCCGGAATTACTACCGAACGAGCAGGTACTCTCCCTTTCATTTCAACAGGTTTATCACCCGTAACATCAATTATTTTTGTGCTCATTGTCAGTACCACGTTTGCTCCTAAAACAGCTTCCTTTTCTATATGAACACCTTCTACTACAATACAACGAGAGCCGATAAAAGCTCCGTCTTCTATAATTACTGGACTTGCTTGTAAAGGCTCTAAAACTCCACCAATCCCTACACCCCCACTCAAATGTACATTCTTACCAATTTGGGCACAACTACCTACCGTTGCCCAAGTATCAACCATAGTTCCTTCATCTACATAAGCACCAATATTTACATAACTAGGCATTAAAATTGTACCAGAAGAAATATAGGCTCCATGGCGTGCAACAGCATGTGGCACTACTCTAATTCCTTTTTCTTTATAACCTCTCTTTAATGGAATTTTATCATGATACTCAAAAATACCCGCTTCTAAAGTTTCCATTTTTTGAATAGGAAAATACAGAACTACTGCTTTTTTAATCCACTCATTAACTTGCCAACCATCTTCTACGGGTTCTGCAACCCTTACTTTCCCTGCATCTAACAAGTCAATAACCTTTCTAATGGCATTTATTGTTGCTTTTTCTTGTAATAATGCTCTATCATTCCAAGCAGCTTCTATACTATCTCTAAGTTCGTTCATTGTATCATTTATAGTAACAAATATAAAGTCATTTCTATAAATTGTATCGGTCAAATGAGTATTTTTGTGAAAATTATTTTAATGGGAAGAGTTTTAGCTATCGATTACGGAAAAAAACGCACTGGAATTGCAGTTACTGATGCATTACAAATTATTGCATCTGGTTTAACTACTGTACCTACTGATGGATTAATCGGCTTTTTAAAAGACTATATCAACAAAGAAAATGTAACGTTATTTATTGTTGGAAAACCCAAACAAATGGACTATTCTGATAGCGAAAGTGAAGAACTTATCATTCCGTTTTTAAAAAAATTAGAGAAAACATTTCCTACAATTCCTATTGAAAGAGTTGATGAACGTTTTACCTCTAAAATGGCTTTTCAAACGATGATTGATAGCGGATTAAAAAAAAACCAACGGAAAAACAAAGCTTTGGTAGACGAAATTAGTGCTACTATTATTTTACAATCCTATTTATCTCGCAAATAAATTTTCTACAAAAAGCATTCTTTGTACTTTTGCAGTCATCAAAAAAATAAAATAAATGATTTTACCAATTGTTGCTTATGGCGATCCTATTCTACGAAAAGTAGGAAAAGAAATTGATGCAGATTACAATGCCTTAGATAAACTAATTGACAACATGAAAGAAACCATGTACAACGCTTCTGGCGTTGGGTTGGCAGCACCTCAAATTGGGAAAGCAATACGTTTATTTATGATTGATGCCTCTCCTTTTGCTGAAGATGAAGAATTGGATGATGCAGAAAGAGAAGTTTTAAAAAACTTTAATAGAGTTTTTATCAACGCAAAAATTGTAAAAGAAGAAGGCGATGAATGGGCGTTTAATGAAGGTTGTTTGAGTATTCCTGATGTTCGAGAAGATGTTTTTAGACAAGAAACCATTACTATTAAATATCAAGATGAAAACTTTAAAAACCATACTGAAACGTTAAGCGGATTGGCTGCTCGCATTTTTCAGCACGAATATGATCATATTGAAGGAATTTTGTTTACTGACAAGCTTTCATCACTTAAAAAAAGGCTCATCAAAAAGAAATTAGAAAATATATCAAAAGGGAAAATTAACGTAGATTATAGAATGCGTTTCCCGAAATTAAAAAGAAAAAAATCTTAAAAAAACATATGGAATTTAGTAAAATTATTGCCTTAACTGGCAAACCAGGTCTTTACGAAGTGTTATCTCAAACAAAAAGTGGTGTTATTGTAAAGTCTTTAACAGACGGAAAAAGATTTCCGGTTACAGCAACTCACAATATTAGTTTATTAGAAAATATTGCTATTTACACCTACGAAGAAGAAGTACCTTTATCTGTAATTTTTAAAACAATTGCCGATAAAGAAGGTAATAAAGAAGCCATTAGCCATAAAGAAAGTAGTAAAAAAGTAACTGCTTATTTTTTAGAAATATTACCAGATTTTGATGAAGAGCGTGTCTATACATCGAACATTAAAAAGGTTATTCAGTGGTATAATGTTTTGGTAAAAGCTGAATTTGACTTTACTTCTCTTGAAGTTACTGAAGAAAAAAAGAAAGAGGAAGAAAAATAATATTCAGTCTCAGTTGACAGAGTTTTATAATTTTTTAATCTCGCCAAAAACAGAAAAATGAATTCTCGTAAAGAACAATTAGTTGCTTTTAATAGGTTGTTAGATATTATGGACGATCTAAGAGAGAAATGTCCGTGGGATAAAAAGCAAACCTTAGAGTCTTTACGCCATTTAACGATTGAGGAAACTTACGAATTGGCGGATGCCATTTTAGAGAATGATTTAGAGGAAATTAAAAAAGAATTAGGCGATGTACTTTTACACATTGTTTTTTATTCTAAAATAGGAAGCGAAAAAAACGCTTTTGATATCGGCGATGTTGCCAATTCAATCTCTGATAAATTAATCCATAGACATCCACATATTTATGGTGATGTTGTTGTAAAAGATGAAGCCGAAGTAAAACAAAACTGGGAAAAACTAAAACTAAAAGAAGGAAAAAAATCAGTTTTAGAAGGAGTTCCTAAAAGTTTACCTGCATTAGTAAAAGCAAGTAGAATTCAAGAAAAAGTTGCTGGTGTTGGTTTTGATTGGGAAGAACCTCACCAAGTTTGGGAAAAAGTACAAGAAGAACTGTCAGAACTGAATGACGAAATTAAAAGCGGTAACAAAGAACGTATCAATTCAGAATTTGGTGATGTTCTTTTTTCTATGATTAATTATGCTCGTTTTATTGATGTAAATCCAGAAAATGCTTTAGAACGAACAAATAAAAAGTTTATCAAACGTTTTCAATTTTTAGAAACCGAAGCCAAAAAAGAAGGCAAACAACTTTCTGATATGTCTTTAACTGAAATGGATGTGCATTGGGAAAATTCAAAAAAATTCTTCAAATAGGCGTCATTGCGAATAGAATGAAGCAATCTTTACATTAAATAAAAAATTACTTTACCACTCTTTCTCCGCAATGACAGATTTTGTATTTTTACGCTATGAAAATACTTATTATTACAGGCGGAAGCAAAGGTATTGGAAAAGCAATTGCACAAAAATACGCTTCAAAGAGTTACAAAGTCTACGCACTATCTAGAAGCATTATTGATGTCCAAAATGTTACTCAAATTTCAGTAGATTTAACGAATCTATCAGAAACAACAAATTCTTTTAAAATGATTTTTGATGAGTTTAAAAACAAAGAAATTTCATCTATCACACTGATAAATAATGCTGGTAGACTAGGTACAATAGCCTCATTAGAAAATATTAAAACAGATGATATTGCAACTTCTATTCAATTAAACTACACGACTCCTCTTGTGCTTTCAAGTTTATTTATAAAACTAACAGAAAAACGAAATTACGACAAAAAAATAATCTCTATCTCCTCTGGTGCTGCCGTAAATCCGTACGAAGGCTGGTCGGTTTATTGTAGCTCTAAAGCGGCTATTGACATGATGACAAAGACAATAGCTGCTGAACAAAACTCTCTTAAAAAAGGTGTAAAATGTACAGCTATTTATCCTGGTGTTGTTGATACAGATATGCAGACACTTATCAGAAAAACATCTTCAGAAAATTTTAAAAACGTACAACGATTTATCGATTTAAAAGAAAACAATGAATTATATTCTCCTGAATTTGTTGCTGATAAAATTTTTACAATCGATACTGAAAATCAATTAAAAAACGGTGATATTGTTGATGTTAGAAATTTTTAAATATCATATAAAAAATAGAATGAGCATCTTTAAGAAAATTATTTTTTATTTTTGATATTATAAAGATAAAAGAACTTTAACTATTTAAATTGCTATAACTTATAGTATTGATGAAAGTAATTACCTACGAAAATTTTACAAAATTAGATATTAGAATTGGTACAATTATAGAAGTAACTAATTTTAAAAAAGCAAGAAAACCTGCTTATCAACTCACTATTAATTTTGGCAGATTAGGTGTTAAAAAATCTAGCGCACAAATTACTGATTTATATAGTAAAGAAGATTTATTACATCGTCAAATTATCGCAGTTGTTAATTTTAAAACGAAGCAAATTGCTAATTTTATAAGTGAGTGTCTCGTTTTAGGAATTTATAATGAGAAAAATAAAGTTGTTTTATTACAAACATCTACAGAAATCAAAAACGGAGAGCAAGTGTCTTAATTTTTTGGGTTATTCAAAATTACCAATGCGGCAATTACTCCAGGAATCCAACCTGAAAGTGTTAGTAAAAAAACAATTAAAATAGAACCACAACCTTTCCCAACAACCGCTAACGGCGGAAAAATTATTGCCAACAAAACTCTTAATAAACTCATAGTACAATTTTTAGTTAGTACTTATCTGACGTATTTAAAGAGGTTTTGTTACATTTTATCTCCAAAGAAAACAGCATTCATTAACAGCTTATTTGTTCCGTACCAAAAAGCTCTAAAATTAGTATTATCAGTAAACACAATTACTCTTCCTTTACCCATTTTTTGTACTTTAAACGGAACAGTATTTTTCAATTCTTTCAAATTTTCTTTAGAAATATAGCCACTAAGTAAGGGGTTCGAAGTATATTGAATAGGATTGTTATAACTCTTTTTATTGGGTTCTATAAAAAGAGTAGTATTTCTAAACAAGGCTATTTTATCGTTTTTATACCCAAAATTAATAGGATGAGAACGGTCTATTTTCGCTTCAAAAATAGCTCCACCAATTACTTGTGCACCAGATTGCAAATATCTATTTTCAAAAGATATATTTTTAATAGTATCTATCTTCTTTTTCTTAAAGGTAATATCTATAAATTTATTACTAGCTAACCATTTTATAACATTTCTATAACCAATTAAAACACCTCCATTTCTAACCCATTCTTTTAATTTACTTTCTACCTGTTTATCAATAAATTTAATATCTGGTAAAATTAACGTTGTGTACCTACTTAAATCTACACGGTTTAGATAAGACATATCTAGTTTTGTCAATTTCATATCAAATCTTTGATCAAACAAATGCCAAACCTCACCAGCATCGTAACTTCTTACACCAACACCAACCAACATTGCTACCTTTGGGTGTTTAATAGTTTTAAAATTACCACTTCCTAAATCAATTCCGTTATTTAAACCTGTACGAACTCCGTTCATTTGAACGTTACTTTCTATTGTGATTTTTTTTAAAAATTTATATATTTCTGTTGAATTTAATTGTTGATTTTGAACAGGAATAAATATCGTTCCATAATCATACGAAACATTATCATTCTTAAAATTTTTCATTGATACTTTTGCTCTTATTCCTTTTTGTAAAATAGCGTTTAATACTTTTGGTGTATAGTAGTCGTTCCAAGAGAATAAGTAACCTATATTGCTTTTAGAAGACACCTTCCCTTTTTTTACAGACAAACTAATTACTTCATTTCCAGTTTTTTGTAATGATACGTTTTTTACAAAATCAACCCCAAAAGAATGATTGAATGTCCATGCAGACACATCATAAAACAAACTATCTTTAAATTGTGTTCGCACATCAAACATTGCCGTAATTAATCTGTGATTTTTCTGATTCATTGGCACTGCATAACTATATCCTTTTTTAAATTTCTTCCCTTCAGAGGTAAAGTCAGAAGCTATTTCATAAATTTTAATTTGATGCTTCATCAAAACTTTTGCCAATTCATTGGTTTTAGAAGCATCTTTTTCATCTCCAAAAACAATTGCTTTTCTTGTAAATGTTGCTCTTGCTTTTTTATAAAAATTTTGTTGATATTTTAAAATTTTAATCCGCATACTTTTTGCAGCCTCTAAAGTTGATAAAGCCGCTGTAAACTGATTTCTAATAGTAAACGGAAACGTTAAAATTCCATTAGTACTTTCTTGTGCATGTCCCCGAGAGCTCCCTTGTTCAAACAAAATACCAATACCTCCATTTATGTCTGGAAAGGTAGATCCTTTTCCGAAATAAAAATCATCATAATCTTCTTCAGAGTAATATATAGAACCAATTTTATCTAATGCTTTTGCATGATATGTAGCAATTTCTTTGGTCAATTCTTGGTTTATTTTTGGTGTCAACGGGTTTGTTCTACTCGGAATTCCTGGTTGAAAAAAGAAAGTAGAATTTGTCCCCATTTCATGATGGTCTGTCAAAATATTTGGCAACCATTTATGAAAACTTTTAATCCGTGCATTACTTTCTGGCAACTGCACAGGCAACCAATCTCTATTCATATCAAACCAATAATGGTTTGTTCTTCCCCCTGGCCAAACTTCATGATATTCCCTATCATTCGGATCTGGAGTTATATTTTTTGCCTTATTGCTATTTGCCCAATAAGCAAATCGCTGTAATCCATCTGGATTATAAGAAGGGTCAAATAAAATAATTACATTGTCTAACAAATCATCAATTCCTTGTGCTGCAGCCAAATAATATGCAACTACCAATGCTGCATTTGAACCACTTGGTTCATTCCCATGAATAGAAAAACCTTGATAAACCACTGTTTTTCCATTAGAAACATCAACCGAATCATCATTCGTTCCTGCCAAATGTTGCTTTCTTATTTCTTTTAAATTCTGATGATTTTTAGGCGATGTAATCGTTAATAATAACAAAGGTCTTCCTTCAAAAGTTGTACCCCTATTTTCTATAGAAATTCTATCTGAAGATGCTGCTAACACTTTCATATAAGTTACCAATTTATCGTGTGTAACATGCCATTCGCCCACTTCATGTCCAATTACAGATTTTGGTGTAGGGATATTTTTATCATATGTAATTCCTTTTGGTAAATAATAAGATAAGTCTGTTTTTTGTGCAAAAACAGCTGTTGCAGAAAGTAAAAAAAGTAGGAATGTTGTTTTCATCAGAAAATTGATTTTAATTTCTTACAAATATATCAAATCAAAAATAGTAATTTTGAGCTTCGTCACTTTTATCAAAAATGATTCAAAAAAAACTACTTACTGAGCTTCAAAAATCACTAACAGGAATGTTGTTTTTTGATGATTTACACAAAACAATATATGCTACGGATGCCTCTGTATATAGAAAAATTCCGTTGGCAGTTGCCTATCCAAAGAATACAAAAGATATTCAGATTCTTATCGAGTATGCCATCAAAAATAAAATTACATTAATACCGAGAACAGCAGGAACCTCATTAGCAGGACAATGTGTTGGAGATGGTATTGTAGTAGATGTTTCAAAATATTTTACCAGTATTTTAGCTTTTGATGAAACTCAAAAAACAATTACCGTAGAACCTGGGCTTATTAGAGATGAATTGAATCTCTTTTTAAAGCCCTTCGGATTATTTTTTGGACCAAACACCTCAACCTCTAACCGTTGTATGATTGGCGGAATGGTGGGTAATAATTCTTCTGGTAGCACTTCTATAAAATACGGAGTTACACGAGATAAAGTAATTCGTATTGATACTATTTTAAGTGATGGTTCTCTAGCTACTTTTTCTGAAATCACATCGGATAAGTTTAAACAAAAAACACGAGAAAATACATTAGAAGGTAAGATTTACAAATCTATTTTTAAGGAATTATCTAATACCGAACATCAGCAAGAAATAAAAAAGGAATTCCCAAAAGCGAGTATTCATCGCAGAAATACTGGTTATGCAGTTGATGAATTATTAACTTCGGATTTATTTGGCGGTACAAAACCAACTATAAATATTGCAAAATTATTAGCAGGAAGTGAGGGTACTTTGGCATTTTCTACTGCAATCACCATCCAATTAGACGATTTACAACCTAAAGTTAGCGTGATGATTACATCACATTTTAACAGTATCAACGAGGCTTTAAAAGCAACGGTTATCGCCATGAAACATTCGCTTTTTACTTGTGAATTGATGGATAAAGTAATTTTAGATTGTACTAAAAACAATAGAGAACAAGCTAGAAATCGATTTTTTTTACAAGACGACCCTAAAGCAATTTTAATGCTAGAAGTTGCTGCAAATACTTTGAAAGAAGCAGCAATTTTAGCAGATAATCTTATTACTGATTTACAAGAAAACAAATTTGGCTATCATCATCCGAAGATATACGGAGACGATATACCTAAAATTTTTAACCTCAGAAAAGCAGGTTTAGGATTACTCGGAAATATGATAGGCGATAAAAAAGCAGTTGCCTGTATTGAAGATACTGCTGTAGAATTACAAGATTTACCCAATTATATTGATGAATTTTCTGCGATGATGAAAAAATATCAGCAAGAAGCCGTTTATTATGCACATGCTGGTGCGGGTGAAATTCATTTACGTCCTATTTTAAACTTAAAAAAGAGTGAAGATGTTGTATTATTTAGGAAAATAACTACAGAAACAGCACAATTAGTTAAAAAATATAAAGGCTCTTTTAGTGGAGAGCATGGAGACGGAATTGTACGGGCAGAGTTTATTCCGATAATGATTGGAGAGCAAAATTATCAACTATTAAAACGTATTAAAAAAACTTTTGACCCAAATAATATCTTTAACAAAGGCAAAATTACCGATGCCTTTGCAATGGATAAAAACTTGCGTTACCAAGTTAACAGAACTGAACCCAACATTAAAACCATACAAGATTTTACAAAAAATGAAGGTGTTTTAAAACTTGCCGAAAAATGCAATGGTTCTGGAGATTGTAGAAAACCTATTTCGGCTGGAGGAACAATGTGCCCAAGTTATAGAGCCACAAAAAATGAAAAAGATACCACAAGAGCAAGAGCAAATACTCTTAGAGAATTTTTGACCAACTCTAAAAAACCGAATAGGTTTGATCATACAGAATTGAAAGAAGTATTTGATTTGTGTTTAAGCTGTAAAGCCTGCGCAAGTGAATGCCCAAGTAATGTAGATGTTGCTGCTTTAAAAGCGGAGTTTTTATATCAATACCAAGAAGTAAATGGCTATTCTTTTAGAAATAAATTATTTGCTAACAACGTAAAATACAATAAATTAGGAAGTATTACCCCTACCCTAACTAACTTTGTTTTAAACACAGTTTTGGCGAAAAAAATAATGGGAGTAGCTACAAAAAGACCGATTCCGAAACTAGCAAAACAAACATTTAAAAAGTGGTTTCAGCTACAAAACACATCAATAAATAGTAAAAAAGTGTATCTTTTTGCTGATGAATTTACCAATTATTACGATACAGAAATCGGTAAGGACGCTGTTTTTTTACTTGAAAAACTAGGGTATCATGTACAAATTATCAATCATGAAGAAAGTGGGCGTAGTTTTATCTCAAAAGGATTTTTAAAAGAAGCCAAGGTTATAGCCAATAAAAATATAGCGCTCTTTAAGAATCTTATTACAGAAAAAACACCCTTAATAGGTATTGAACCTTCTGCCATTTTAACTTTTAGAGATGAATATATCCGTTTAGCAGATGATAAATTATCCGCAGAAAAAATTGCAACAAACACATTTACATTTGAAGAATTTTTACAAAAAGAGTCTGAAAAAGGAGCTATTGACCAAAATTTATTTACTAAAAAAACGGCAACTTTAAAAATTCACGGGCACTGTCATCAAAAAGCATTATCAAGTACAATTGCTTCATTTAACATTTTAAACATCCCAAAAAACTACACTGTAAGCATTTTAAATACTGGTTGTTGCGGAATGGCAGGTTCTTTTGGTTATGAAAAAGAACACTATAAAATTAGTATGCAAATAGGAGAAGACACCTTGTTCTCTAAAGTAAGAAAAATGGAAAAAGGCACTAAAATTGTTGCTTCAGGCACTAGTTGTCGTCATCAAATTTATGATGGTACAAAACGTATTGCAAAACATCCGATAAGTATTTTAAGAGCCGCTTTACTGTAAAATTTTTAGTAGAAATTCATCAAAAAAACGAGTATAAAAACTGTTGGTAAATATTTTTTAAAAATCACTTTTTTAGAATATATTTGTAAATCAATTTAGAAAAGACAAATATGAAATTTATTGTATCGAGTTCGCAATTATTAAAACAATTACAAGTTTTAGGCGGCGTAATTAATAGCAACAATACCTTACCTATTTTAGATAACTTTTTATTAGAATTATCAGAAAATGAATTGAAGATTTCTGCATCAGATTTAGAAACAACAATGAGTTCTGTCATCGAAGTAGAAAGTAATAGTTCTGGATCTATTGCTGTAAATGCACGCTTATTATTAGATACATTAAAAACGTTCCCAAATCAGCCTCTTACCTTTAAAACGGAAGGAGAAAGTACTATAGAAATTAGTTCTGACCAAGGTAAATATGATATGGCATATTTTAATGGAGAAGAGTTTCCGAAGTCAGTTTCTTTACCATCGCCAAGTAAAACGGTGATACCTGCTACTATTTTAGCAACGGCAATTTCTAAAACTATTTTTGCTACTGGTAATGATGATTTAAGACCAGTAATGAGTGGTGTTTTCTTTCAGTTTAGCTCAGAAAATTTAACTTTTGTAGCTACGGATGCTCATAAATTAGTAAAATATACAAGAACAGATATTTCTGCAGAAAAATCAGCAGAATTTATCATGCCAAAGAAACCTTTAAATTTATTAAAAGGTGTTTTAGCGACTACAGATACTGATGTTACTATTGAATATAATGATGCCAATGCAAAATTTACATTTGATAATGTGGTATTAGTTTGTAGATTGATTGATGGAAAATATCCTAACTACGATGCGGTAATTCCGAAGGAAAATCCGAATAAACTAACTGTTGATAGAGCTTCTTTCTTAAACTCTGTAAAACGTGTGTCTATTTTCTCTAGTAAAACAACACACCAAATTCGTTTAAAAATGGCAGGAACAGAATTAAATATTTCTGCAGAAGATTTAGATTACTCTAACAAAGCAGATGAACGTTTGAGCTGTGATTATCAAGGAGACGATATGCAAATTGGCTTTAACTCACGTTTTTTAAGCGAAATGTTAAGCAACCTAACAGCTAATGATGTTCTAATAGAAATGTCTTTACCAAACAGAGCAGGAATCTTAACACCTATTGATGGTACAGATGAAGGTGAACAAATTACCATGTTGGTAATGCCTGTAATGTTGAATGGGTAAGATTTCTTTGGATTGTTTAGATATTTAGAAATGTCTCGTCCTAATATAGTGTTACACTAAACATTATTTATTCATGGAATTAC
>CAZZNK010000004.1:32196-46082 GCA_964655585.1 uncultured Flavobacteriaceae bacterium | reverse complement strand
ACTATTTATAAAGGATATACAGGAAGTGCAATGTGGCTAAGAGCAAATACGGCAAGTTCTAATGTTACCACCACAATTACGAATAGTACTTTTGTTGGGAATGTAGATGTAGGAACAAATCCAGGGTCAGAACGTGGTGCCTTAGCACTGAGTAGAAGAACAGATGGAACCTCTACGCATAATGCAACGATTAATAATAGTATTTTTTATGATAATGAACGTAGCGGAACAACTACTGTAGCTATTAATCACGGTCATCAGATTGACCCCAATACAGTATTAGTAAATAACTCGATTGATGAAGATGATTTTTCTAATATTCCTTCAGGAGATCAAACGGCTACAAGTAATGCAGATCCTTTATTTACAAGTACTACTGATTATACTTTACAAATAGCATCACCAGCAAGAAATGCAGGAGACAATAGTAAAGTTCCTGCAGGAATTACAACTGATTTAGCAGGAAATAGTAGAATACAAGATACCACGGTAGATATGGGATGTTACGAATCTGCACCTGTAGCAACATATACATTAACAACTACAGTTTCAGGAACAGGTACTATATCGCCAAGTGGAACGACTACACATAATAATGGAGATAGTGTTACCGTAACTGCCACAGCAGGCACAGGGTGGGTATTTAGCCATTGGACAGGAGATGCAAGTGGAAGTACAAATCCATTATTTATAACTATGGATGCAAATAAATCTGTAGAAGCTGTATTTACTCAAATTCAAGTAACTACATCGGTAACTAAAACAGGTAACGGAACAGCAAACCCAAGTGTTGGTACAACAACTTACAATTATGGAGATACTGTTTCTGTAACAGCAACACCAGATACGGGTTGGGAAATTACAACTGTAACTATTGATGGTACTGCTCATACATTACCATATTCTTTTACTATTACAAGCAATACAGTAATCGATTTTACATTTACGCAAATTCAAGTAACTGCAACGGTAACTAAAACGGGTAACGGAACAGCAAACCCAAGCGTAGGAACAACAACTTATAATTATGGAGATACTGTTTCTGTAACAGCAACACCAGATACGGGTTGGGAGATTACAACAGTAACTATTGATGGGACTGCTCATACATTACCGTATTCTTTTACCATTACGAGTAATACATCAATCTCCTTTACGTTTACGAAAATTCAAGTAACTGCAACGGTAACTAAAACAGGTAACGGAACTGTAAATCCAAGTGTTGGTACAACTACTTACAATTACGGAGAGGCGGTTTCTGTAACAGCAACCTCAGATACAGGTTGGGAAATTACAACTGTAACTATTGATGGGACTGCTCATACATTACCATATTCTTTTACTATTACAAGTAATGCAGCAATAGATTTTACATTTACGCAAATTCAAGTAACTGCAACGGTAACTAAAACAGGTAACGGAACTATAAATCCAAGTGTTGGTGCAACTACTTATAATTATGGAGATACTGTTTCTGTAACGGCAACTCCAGATACAGGTTGGGAAATTACCACAGTAACTATTGATGGGACTACTCATACATTACCATATTCTTTTACTATTACAAGCAATACAGTAATCAATTTTACATTTACGCAAATTCTTGTAACTACATCGGTAACTAAAACAGGTAACGGAATAGCAAACCCAAGCGTAGGAACAACAACTTACAATTATGGAGATACTGTTTCTGTAACAGCAACTCCAGATACAGGTTGGGAAATTACCACAGTAACTATTGATGGGACTGCTCATACATTACCATATTCTTTTACTATTATAAGTAATACATCAATAGACTTTACGTTTACACAAATTCAACATACATTAACTGTAAATATTACAGGAAATGGTACAGTAAGTCAAAATCCATCAGTACCAAGTAGCGGTAGGTATAACTACGGTGAAACCGTACAGTTAACGGCTGTACCTGCTACGGGTTATCAATTTGATGGATGGAGTGGAGATCTAACAGGAACTACAAATCCTGAAAGTATTACTATGGATGCTGATAAAACAGTAACCGCTATTTTTAGCCAAACTACTGCTGATGTAGATGATGAAATACAGGTAAAATTTTCAGTATATCCTAATCCAGTATCAAGTATTTTAAATATTAAACTTGCTGATGATATAAAATCCGTAGAAATTTACAATCTTTTAGGAAGAAAAATTTTAAGAAGCACTTCTAAAAGTATTGATGTATCTGGTTTGTCAAAAGGTATATATTTAGTAAAAATAGTAAACACCAAAAATCAAACAGCAGCCAAACGATTTATCAAAAAATAAGAAAAATAAAATAAAATTGTTGTTTGTTTAAAAAAGAGAAGTCGTAAAAAAACTTCTCTTTTTTTATACTTACTAAACCATTTTACTCTTGACTAATTTAAAAGTCAATAAACTCATAATTTCTCGTACATTTATCCGATGCAAAAAATAAAAGCAATAATTGTTGATGATGAGCAATGGGCAAGAACCGTTTTAGATACGCTATTAAAACGAGACTTTCCTAAAGTAGAAGTTGTAGCACAATGTATTGATGTTATTTCGGCTGTAGAAAAAATTAAAGAGTTGCAACCAGATGTGGTGTTTTTAGACATAGAAATGCCCAATTATGCAGGCTACGAAATTGTAAATTTTTTTAATAAAATTACTTTTGATATTATTTTTGTTACTGCTTTTGATAAATATGCCATAAAAGCATTTGAAATTAATGCCATTGATTATTTGGTAAAACCTATTGATAGAGAAAAACTAAAAGAAGCCATTTTAAAAATTACAACCAAAAAAGAAAAAGAAAATAAGTTAGACCAGTATAGCGAATTACTACAAACTATTAAAGGAGGTAAATATCAGAAAATTATTTTACCAGAGTTAGGAAACAGACGTATTGTAGATTTAAATGACATTATTGCCATACAAGCAGATGATACGTATTCTAAAATCTATATCACCAATAATACCTCGATTATCATCAGTAAAACACTTAAATATTTTGAAAACATTTTAGAAGATAATAGTTGTTTTTTTAGAAGTCACCGATCTTGGATTATCAATTTAAAATATCTGGATACTTTTAATAAAACTGAAAATACTATCTTGCTGAAAGGAAATTTGCAAACGCAAATTTCAAGAAACAAATTTATAGAATTTGAACAAGCAATAAAATCTCATTGAATTATTTTTTTAAAATACTCTTTTTTCTTTTAGTTACTTTATCAAGTATACGTGTATGCTACGCTCAAGACCCTGTTTATTTTAAAATTGGCGAAAAAGAATTTGCAAATACAGAGGTCTATTCTGTTTTATATGATGAAATAAATGATATTATTTACGCAGGTACCAACAATGGTTTGTACGCATACAAACAAAATCGTTTTGTAAGAATTCAACAAGCTGAAAATCAAAAAGGAAAGTCCGTTTTTTTATTAAAACAAAACCGTAAAGGAGAAATTTTTTGCAATAATTTAAGCGGACAAATACTTACAGTTCATAATAATCATTTAGAACTTGTTTATCAATCAACAGAAAAAACAAAGAGTAGTTATTTTTGGTATTATTTTATAGAAAATAATCGTCTTTTGGTAGTAACCAATAATACCATCAAAAAGATACTAAAAAACGGTAAAGAAAAAACCTTATTAAACACTCCAAGTACTATAATTTATAGCAACAAAACCAGTTATGGAATTGCTTTTTACATAAAAATTTATGAAAAAGGAAATTACATTTTAAACTATAAAAACAATCAGCTACAAAAAATACAACATACTAAAGCTAAAGAAATAGATGCTATTGATAATTTTATTGTTCAAAAAAATAAAATGTATGCAAAAGATAAATACGGAAAGCTTTTAAATTTAAGTAAAACACCTTTAATTGTAGATTTTAAACCACAATTAAAAGAGAGCTTTTATTCGATAAACAATAATCTTGTCATAGGTTTAAGTGTTCAAAAAGGAGCCCGTTATATATACCTCAATAAAGATACGTTAACCGCTTCTAAGCCATTCTTACAAAACACTTTTCTCTCTGCTTTTGCAACATCTACAAAAGGCACATTGTTATTTGGCACTTTTAATGATGGTATTATTGTAGTACCCAATTATAAAGTAACCAAAACAACTAAAAAAGACGAATTATTTTTAGGGATTACAACAACGCCAAACAATACGGTGGGTATTAGTACACGTTCTGGGGCTATTTATTCGTATAAAAACAAAAACCTACAACAAATAGATAAAGTACCTCATAATGTAGATGCTATTTATTATTTTAACCATATAAACTCAAAATCAAACCCTAAAAATATTTTTATTTATAATAAAATTGGAAGTGAATTTATTGGAAGTAAAGATGTAGTACGTATCAATTCAAATGTGTTTTTGTATAGCACACAATCTGGTATAATCCTTAAAAATTTCAATTCAGATATACCTGTGAAAAAGTTAGATTATTTAGGTGTTGAAATTAAAGGATACAGTCCAGTACCCAAACAACGAGTTAACGCATTGGCTTGGAATAAAAAAGATAGTCTCATTTATTTTAGCACAAACGATGGTTTGTTTAAAAAAGGATGGAGTACATCAAAAATTACAAAAATTTTAATAAATAACAAACCGTTTTTGGCAAGTGGCATTTCGTTTAAAAACGATACATTAGTTTGTAGTAGTAACCAAGGAGTGTTTTTTTTAAAAAACGACAAACCTGTTTTTAAACTCACAAAAAAAGAAGGATTACTTCATAATTCTGTAAAACAAGTACAATTAAAAAACAAGATTTTATATATACTTACCCATAAAGGAATGCAACTTTACAATCTAAAAACCAAGCAGTTTTTAGGCTTCGGTATTAAAGAAGGTGTGGTTGCTCAAAATGTTAAGAAATTTACTTTAAGTGATGATGTTTTATGGTTATTAGAAAAAAATAGTTTTTCAAGTGTTGCTATCAATTCACTAAAAAAATCACAAAAAAATACCGTGTCTAAATTATTTATTGATAGTGTATCAGTAAACAACCAAAAAATAAATTTTCTAAAGCAAAAACAATTTCCTTATACAGAAAACCGACTTGATTTTTTTATAGACTATAGAAATATTGAAACCAAATCAGAAACTAAAATTTACTATACGTTAGAAGGTTTTTATGATGATTGGAAAACGATACCTACCACACAAAATAAGATTGAATTTCAATCTTTACCCACAGGAAATTACACCTTTAAAGTAAAAGCCAATTATAGAAATACCGAAACCAAACCATTTGTATATTCTTTTGTTATCTCTCCTCCTTTTTTTAAAACTTGGTGGTTTTACGCGCTACTTACCATAATAGGGCTATTTATTTTGTACTATCGTTTTAAACAATTAAAAAAACAAAATAAGACCTTATTAGAAAAACAAGAATTAAAAACAACTATTTTAGATAGCGAATTAAAAGCGTTACGATCTCAAATGAATCCACATTTTATTTTTAATTCATTAAACTCTATACAAGGGTTAATTTTACAACAAAAAACCAATGAATCGTACGATTATATTGTACTTTTTTCTAATTTGGTTCGCAATACGCTCAATTATTCCAGTAAAGATTTTATTACCATACAAAACGAATTAGACTTCTTAAAAATCTATTTACAATTAGAAAAATTACGTTTTGGTTCAGATTTTACCTACACAATAAAATATGTAGGAAACAAAGACATAAGAGTGCCTTCATTAATTGTACAGCCTTTTATAGAAAATGCACTGTTACACGGGTTACTTCATAAAATTGGCGATAAAAAATTAGAGATTACCTTTCAATTAAAAAATAACACACTAACCTGTACTATTATAGATAATGGTGTTGGTAGAAAAAAAGCAAAAACAATACAAGAACGCCAAGGAAAACGACACACTTCTTTTGCTTTAAAAGCCATTACAAGACGTTTAAAAATTTTAAGTGAAAAAACAGGACATCTTGCTCAATATACAACTACAGATTTGTATGATTATGATATTGCCAAAGGAACTAAAATAGAAATTAGTATGCCTTTCGAGCTTATTTTTTAGGTCTTTTAGAAACTTAAAACGGCATTTCAGCAATAACGTATCATTATAAATCATAAGGCAACATACTTTTGTATCGTATTAGCCTAATATTTTTTTAGCTTCAAAAAAGAGCATTCACTAACTCATTTTACTGCCCACTAATAGGGTTTGTGTTGTTTTTAAAATATTACTTACTATTACATCTAAAAATTAAAAATATGAAAACTATTAACATCATTATTGTATTAGCACTTACTATGTTTTTTTGCACTATAGGAAATGCACAAACTTCCTTAACCTCAAAAACAGTTTTAGAAAAACAAGTAACACTTAAAATACCAAAAGGGTTTAAAGAATTAGGGATAGCTGAAATCAATCAAAAATATGAAAGAGGGCGAAGACCAAATATTGTTTTTGCTAATAATAAAAGGAATGTAACTATTACTTTAGAATTAAAATCAACACAAATAAGTCAAGAATCTTTACCGAGATACCAAGCTAACTACGGATTTATGTTTAGCAAATACCTAATAGATAAAACAAAAAAAAGCAACGATTTGATTCCTATAAACAATCATAAAGTAGGCTTTTTTAAATTAAAAATGCCAACAAGAACAGGTCTTTCATACACGCTTATGTTTTATACTAATATTGGCAACCAAATGTTAACGGGTACATTTTCTTGCCCAATTAATGAGCAACAAAAATGGGAAAATAGTGCCGATAAAATACTACGATCTTTAGTAGTGAAAAAAATTTATAATTAGTTAGAAAATTCAGACTATTAAAAAAAAGAGAAGCCAAAATTGGTTTCTCTTTTTTTTATGTTTTGCATTCAAAAAACTACCGTTCACAGACTCAATTTGCTCTTCACTAATTACTTTGTTTTATAATTAAAGGTAGGCAGTACTATTGCACAATATATAACTCAAAATAAAAAATTATGAAATCAAAATTACTTTTACTACTACTTTTTGTAAGTAGTTTTACGTTTGCACAAAATTGGGAACAAGTGGGTGGAACACAATTTTCTACTAACTTTGTAATCAATGCAGAATTTGCATTTAACAATTCAGGTACACCTTTTGTAGTGTATCAAGTACCAAGTAACAATGGTATTTATGTAGAAAAATTTAATGGAACAAACTGGGTACAAGTTGGTTCTGGGGCAATTTCTACAGAAAATTATAACAATTTAGCTATTAAAATAAATCCTGTAACCAATGAGCCTTGGGTAGTTTTAAAATCAGCAGCAAGTGGTAGTAATAGCAATTTAGATATTTACAGTTTTGATGGTTCTACTTGGGTAGATAGAGGACAAAATGTAGGAGGAGGTCTGTATTCTTACGGCATACAATTACAATTTAATACAAGTGGTAACCCTAGAATTTCAGGGATTATTTCTGCTGGTCTTCCTAACAAGAGAGCTGTTTTTTATACTAAAACAAATACAGGTTGGTCTACAATCGATGGATTAAAAGATAGGGAAGCAAGAATTGATTTTTATGGATATAATGAATATGTAATGGCAGATTCAGATGGCTTTATAAGAAAATTAGATATTGATTCTTCACCGCAAACAGTTGCAACTTTTGTAAATGATGGTAGTGCCGCTGATTATAGAAATATTTCTGGAATTAAGGGTACCGATTATTTTGCTACTCATAAAATTAGTGGAAATAGTATAAGAGTAGGTAATGGCTCAAATACTATTGCACAACCTATAGGAACAGATGCAGTAACAAATGGAATTATTAAGTTTAGAGAAAGTACTACAGATAATAAGTGTTATTTAATGTTTGAAGAAACAGATAATAGCATTGTTTTTCAAAAATACGATACTGCATTAGATACTTGGCATCTATTACCAAATATAGGTTTATCTACCACAGCAACCGACTTTTTTGTAAAGATGGAAACGAACGTTGTAGATGGAAATATGTATGTTTTGTATAAAGATGGTGGTAGAATGTCTTTAAAGAAAATGAACATACAAACACCTCTAAATTTAGCACGTATTTATGTAGATGCAGATGCTACTGGGAATGCAGATGGCTCTTCTTGGGCAGATGCTTATACCAATCTGCAAGATGCAATAGCAAATCTATATGCAAATACTACCGAAATTTGGATAGCAGAAGGTACTTACAAACCACACGCATCTGACAGAACAAAGTCTTTTACTTTTAGTCTTGATAATTTATCGATTTATGGTGGTTTTGAGGGTATAGAAACAACGTTAGCAGAACGAAATCTAACGGCAAACCACAATACTATTTTATCTGGCGATTTAAATGGAGATGATACCGTTGTTAATATTGCAGGAACTAACCGATTAGACAATAGTAAAACCGTTGTACAAATACGTGCAAATGGCATTACTTTAAATGGTTTGTCTATAAACGATGGACACGCAATAAATGGATCTTCAACTTTAGATATAAATGCTGCGGGTATCTATATTGCAGACGCAACAACTTCTTTTACCTTAAAAAACTGCCAAATAAATAATAATGTAGCAAGAACAGCAGCAGGAATACGGTTTTATAACACCAACAATGCAACAATTATTATAGAAAATTGTATTATTAATAATAACCTTGGTGGATATGCAACGTTATACTTCCTTGTTTTTGCAGGTAACAAAACCTTAGATGTAACTATAACCAACAGTTTGTTTACAAATAATGTGTCAAAAAACATTAGTGCATCGGTTCTAGGTTACACAGGTAGTGCTACTTGGATAAGAGCATACACACAGGGCTCAAGCATAACAACAACCATTAACAACTGTACCTTTGCTAATAATATTGATACTGGTACCTCTGCTAACACTCCAGAAAGAGGTCCTTTGGCTTTAGGAAGAAGAACTCAAGATAACTCTACACACAATGCTACTATTAATAATTCTATTTTTTATGGGAATACGGGTGCAGGTGGAGTGGTAACAAAATCTATTAACAAAGGATTTTTATTATTACCAAATACTGTGTATGTAAATAACTCTATAGGAGAAGATAATTTTTCTAATTTAACCTATTTAACCAATACCAGTAATACAGATCCATTATTTACAGATGCAGCAAATAACGATTTTACTTTACAATCTACTTCGCCAGCAGTAGATGCAGGAGATAACTCAAAAATACCAGCAGGTATTACCACAGATTTAGTAGGAAATGCAAGAATTTATAATACTACTGTAGATATGGGAGTTTATGAGTTTGGTGCAAGCTCTACAGCTTCTATAAAAGATGAAATTAAAGACGGCTTTACAATGTATCCAAACCCTGTAAATACTATTTTAAACATACAATTAAATGAAGATAATTTTAAATCTGCAGAAATTTACAATCTTTTAGGAAGAAAAGTATTAGTAAGTACAACTACTCAGGTAAATGTCTCCCAACTTTCTAAAGGTATTTATCTAATAAAGGTAAAAAACAATCAAAACCAAATAGCGACCAAACGTTTTATTAAAAATTAAGAAAAAGAGAATAGAAATTGTTGTTTGTTTAGAAGAGGGAAAGTATAACACTTTCCCTCTTTTTTATTTACCTAAATCATCGTCAAAAATACCTACAACTAGGTATTGTGTAAATTATATATCCTATATATATTTATTTTTTGCTAAATTAGCAACTAATTAATTTTAAGGGGAAATTCAATTTACTATGAGAAAAATTATATTGACGTTAATTTGCGTCTTCTATATGACTACATTTTACGCACAGTCTAACCAAGATTTAGCAAAGGCATATTTTAAAAGAGCTGAAAAAACACTTTTTGAAAACATTGATCCAGACGGGGCTTTAATTCAGTTTAACAAGGGAATAAAATATACTGACAGCATCAAAAATGCTAAAATTGCTTGGTTAGGAACACGAATAAACTATGAACTAAGCAATTTAAAAGATTGCAAAAAATATGCAAAACAATATTTTACTTTAGCAAAAAATAAAAATTCTGAAGAATATACTCAGTTTTTAGATTTATATATTCTTATTGAAGAAGAATTAGAAAAGCAAATTGCTGAAGAAAAGAGAATTGAAGCAGAAAGACTAAGAAAAGAAAATGAGCTTCAAAGAATTGATTCTCTAAAAATAGTTTGGAAAAACACCTCTAAAGAATTTGAAATAAAAGCTGATAGCATTTATTCATTCAACAAAAACAATGTAGCGCTTTTTAAAAGTGGAGAGAATTTTGGACTTATTAATGATAGGGGTACTATTTTATTAGATGCTGATACCTACAAAAACGCCAATGCTTTTGAGGGTTATTTTTTATTAATGGATACAAAAAATGAGCCTACAAAAATCTATAGCTATAATACAGAAAAAAAAGAAGGCTTCACACTTCCTATTATTTCTGATTTTAATCCAATATCAACTCATTATGGAAAAGTAATGTTGCCTAGAGGAAACGGAAGGATTGTTACATATCCAAACAATTCTTACTCGGTAATGGTCTACGACCTTAATCAAAGAAAATTTGTAAAAATTGCCAATAAAAAAGATCTTTTTAAATCTTTAAAAAAGACCGACAAAATAGACAACTATAACAAAAAAGGAACTGTAAAAGTTCATAAAAAATGGTATGGTTTCGGTGGGCATATTGGAGGAGGTATTCACCCTTTATTTGCAAAAGAAACATATAATTTAACAGGATTTTTATTCTCTATTGATGGCTCTGTTGCCACATTAGATAAATTTTCTTATTTAGGTGCTTTTTACAATAATAAAACACAAGCTATAAAAGGTGATAAAACTTTTTGGATCAATCAAAACGGTACAAAAGTAAAGGCTCCAAAAAATAAATCTAGCAAATATACTGGCAACTCTAAAGTTAGAAAATTAGAAAACGGTACTTACCAAGTAATACAGAAAAATTTTATCATTTTAGGAGATAGAAAACTTGAAAGAATGGCAGGTTTTTTAAGAAAACATAACCCTAAACAAGAGGAAACTCCTACAAAAGAGTAATGTATTTTTTATAATAACAAAAAGAACTTTCTTCTTTTTGCAAGCAAAATCGTTCTAGTTTTTCTAAAACGATTTTGCTTATACCTACTGTAAAAACAACGATAAATATCATCTTTATACAATAATAGTTCTACAAATATTAATGAGTACAAATAGATAAAGATATGAAGAGTTGAGACACTCAAAAACCTCTCACTTACATATCGAATACTTTGTACTTCATATCTATATCAGTATAAAACACAATATTTTAAATAGTATTTTGTTATATTACAAACAGTTTTAAAAGAAAAAGAAAAAAACCAACTATGAAAAAAATACTTATTGCATTCGTATTTATACTAATTTCAGTTAATTTTTACGCACAATCCAACCAGAATTTAGCAAACATCTATTTTAAAAAAGCTGAAAAATCACTTTTTGAAGAAATTTATCCCGAAAAAGCTTTAATTCAATTTGATAAAGCTTTAACGTTTACCAACACTATCACTAATGCCCACAATGCATGGTTAGGTACACGAATACATTACGAACTAAGTAATTTAAGAGATTGCAAAAAATACGCAAAACAATATTTCGCTTTAGAAGATAATAAAGGCTCTGATAAATACAACCAATTCTTAGATTTACATACGCTAATTGAAGAAGAATTACAGCAAGAAATTGCTAAAGAAAAAGAGCTTCAAAGAATAGAATCTCTAAAAAAAGCTTGGAAAAACAAATCTAATGAACTCACTATAAAAGTAGATAGTATTTATACTTTTAACAAAAAAAATGTTGCACTTTTTCAAAAAAACAAATATTACGGTGTTATAAACGACAGGGGAGAAATTCTAATAAAAGCTAATGAATACAAAATAGCGACTAGTTTTGATGGCTATTTTGTTTTTACAAACAAAGAAAACAACCCTACAAAAGTATATGTATATAATACAACTGAAAACACTGGATTTAACTTACCTAATGTATCAACATTTAACGCTGCTTCAACTCATTACGGAAAGGTAATGTTACCAAGAGGAAATGGAAGAATAATTGCCTATCCTAATAACTCTAATAAAGTAATGGTATATGATCTTATTGAAATGAAATTTGTACAAATTGCTAATGAAAAAGAACTTTTTAAAAGCCTTAAAAAATCGAAAAAAATTAGTAAATACAGAAAAGATGGCACCATAAAGATCAAAAAAGAATGGTACGGATTTGGTGGACATATTGGTGGCGGAATTCATCCTTTATTTGTGATGGAAACATCTAATTTAACAGGATTTTTATTCTCAATCAATGGCGCTGTTAGTAGATTAGATAAATTTTCTTATTTAGGAGCTTTTTACAACAACAAAGCACAGGCTGTAAAAAATGGTAGAACTTTTTGGATCAATCAAAATGGCAGAAAAACAAGGGCTCCAAAAGACGAATCTGGGGTATATACTGGTAACTCTAAAGTTAGAAGACTAAAAAATGAGGCTTACCAAATAACACAAAATGGTGTTATTGTTTTGGGTAATCAAAAATTAGAAAAAATGGAAAACTTTCTAAGAAAAAATAATTCTAAAAAATAAAACGTTCTTAATAAAAGAATACCTTATTTTTTATAACATACAGGAAGTATTTCTCCTTTTGTCAAACAAAATCGTTCTAGTTTTTCTGGAGCGATTTTATTTGTATAATCTACTTCATCAACCGTAAACCCGATAGAACGGAGTTTATCAAAATAATCTTTCCCATAAATCCGTACATGATCATATTGACCGAAAATTTTTGCACGTTCTTTTTTATCGGTAATTGAATTGTCTTCAAAAGTTTGTTCTCTACTTAAATCTTGCGGAATTTGAAGTATTGCCATTCCTCCTTTTTTTAAAACTCTAAAAAGTTCTTGCATTGCTTTGGTATCATCAGGAATATGTTCTAAGACATGGTTGCAAAAAATAGTATCAAATTCATCATCTACAAAAGGCAAATCGCAAATATCTGCTTTTACATCTGCTATCGGAGATTCTAAATCGGTAGTTATATAGTCAAGATTTTTTAAGGCTCCAAATCGTTTTAAAAAACATTGTTCAGGTGCAAAGTGTAATATTTTTTTATCCGAAGTAAAGAAGTCCGTTTCATTTTTAAGATACAACCATAATAAACGATGTCTTTCTAAAGAAAGTGTAGATGGAGACAGCGCATTTTTACGTTGTTTTTCGTAACCATAAGGCAATAATTTTCGAAAACTTTCCCCATCAATCGGGTCTGTAAAAGTAGCTCCTTTTAAATACCATGAAACTATTGGACGCACCCAATAACTTGCCTTTATTAAAAAAGGTCTTGGTATTGTATTTAATAAGACACGAATTACACTAATTTTCACAGATTATATTTTATAGAATAATTCGTTTGTAACTTAAACTATCTTCTCCAAAATTAACTAGTAAACCTAATTTTAATTTTGAAGTTGCCAAATAATTTAAAGTCTGTTTTATATGACTACTTGTTAATTCTGACAATGCTTTTATTTCTAAAATAATTTTATTATTAATAACAAAATCTGCAATATAATAGTGAGGTAAAAGAACTTCTTTGTAAGTAATATTAAACCTTTTTTCTCGAGAATAATTAATTTTCCTTTTAGTAAATTCTATTTCTAAAGCATCTCCATAAATAATTTCACTAAATCCTTTACCTAATTCTTTGTGAACTTCCATACAAGCGCCAATAATTGCATAAGACTCTTCTTTATAGAACAATTTATTCATAGCGTAATTTAGATGAATTAATAATTAGTGTCTCTTTTTTATTAATTAGTGACAATTCGTGAAATTAGTGTCTTCTAAACTCATCTTCCTCATCACTCTCAATTCCTAAAGCATCATAAACATATTTAAAG
>CAZZNK010000004.1:0-32096 GCA_964655585.1 uncultured Flavobacteriaceae bacterium | reverse complement strand
AAACTCATCTTCCTCATCACTCTCAATTCCTAAAGCATCATAAACATATTTAAAGGTAGAAAGTAATTCTGGTTTGCCGTTTACAATAGCTACATCGTGCTCAAAATGAGCCGAAGGTTTCCCGTCTCTAGTTAAAATTGTCCAACCATCATTTAGCTGATTAATTTTATGCGTTCCTAAATTTATCATCGGTTCTATAGCAACAACCATTCCTTCAATAAATTTTTTACCTCTTCCTCTTTTCCCGTAATTTGGCATCTCTGGATCCTCGTGCATTTCACGCCCTAAACCATGACCAACTAATTCTCTTACCACACCATAGCCATGTTTTTCGGTATAATTTTGAATTGCATACCCAACATCTCCTACTCTATTACCTGCTCTAAATTCTCTAATACCAACATACAAACTCTCTTTGGTAACTTGTAATAATTTTTTTACTGATGCCTCAACTTCTCCTACTTCAAAAGTATAGGCATGATCACCATAAAACCCGTTTTTTATCGCACCACAATCAATAGAAATAATATCCCCTTCAATAAGTGGTTTCTTATTTGGCATTCCATGAACTACTTGTGCATTTGGGCTCATACATAATGTGTTCGGAAAATCGTACAAACCTAAAAACCCAGGGATTGCATCTTGAGAACGTATAAAATCTTCTGCAAGTTTATCTAAATACAACGTAGTAACACCAGGTTTTACTTCTTTAGCAAGCATTCCTAAAGTTTTTGAAACAACCAATGCACTTTCTCGCATCAGTTCTATTTCTTCTAAGTTTTTTATTTTAATCATCAGTAAAAAAATTGAACGGCAAAGATACTGCATTTTAAAGACTTTATAAGTGCTTTAATTATTTTGAAAACATGATTTTTAGCAGTTTTTTTGATACTAATAAGCTGTAATTTTACATAAAATTTCAATACTTGTATTATGTACAAATCTGTAACAGCAGAAGAGGCTGTAAAAGTGATAAAAAACAACGATAGAATCTATATTCATGCAGCAGCAGCGGCTCCACAAATATTAATGGATGCGATGACAGAGAGACATGAAGAATTGAGAAACGTAGAGGTTTCTCACTTACATATTGAAGGAGAAGCAAAATATGCAGATCCAAAATACAAAGATAGTTTTCATGTAAATTCATATTTTATTGGCAAAAATGTACGCCATACCTTACAAGCAGGAAACGGCTCTTATACGCCTGTTTTTTTAAGTGAGCTACCTACACTTTTTAAAAGAAATATTGTCCCTTTAGATGTTGTTTTTATACAAGTATCTCCGCCAGACAAACATGGGTATTGCTCACTTGGAGTTTCTATAGAAGCTACTTTAGCAGCTATTAGTAACGCAAAACATGTAATAGCACAGATAAATCCGCAGATGCCACGAACTCATGGAGACGGAATTATTCATATTTCTGAATTAGATACTTTTGTAGAGCATGATGCTGCTATTCACAATCATTTTATCCCAGAACCGAATGAAATTGAAACAAAAATTGGGGATTATATTGCTGAATTAATTGATGATGGAAGTACATTACAAATGGGTATTGGAAGCATACCGAATGCTGTTTTAACACGATTGACAAATCATAAAAACCTAGGGTTACATACAGAAATGTTTTCTGATGGTGTTATCGACTTAATCTTAAAAGATGTGATTAACGGAAATAATAAAGGGATAAATCCTGGTAGGTCTATGGCAACTTTTTTAATGGGAACTCAGAAATTATACGATTATGTAGATGACAATCCGTTTATAGAAATGCGTGCTTCAGATTTTGTAAATGATGTTGCCATTATTAGACAAAATCCTAAAATGGTGGCTATAAATTCTGCCGTAGAAATAGATCTTACAGGTCAAATTTGTGCAGATAGTATTGGTAAACGAATGTTTTCTGGTGTTGGTGGTCAAATGGATTTTATTAGAGGAGCATCATTAAGCGAAGGCGGAAAAGCATTTATTGCACTGCCATCTCAAACCAGAAAAGGTGTAAGTAGAATTGTTCCGTTTTTAAAACCTGGTGCAGGAGTTGTTACTACAAGAGCCCATGCGCACTATGTTGTTACCGAATATGGTGTTGCTGATTTATATGGAAAAACAATAAAACAGCGTGTAAAAGAATTGGTTAGAATTGCGCATCCAAATCATAGAGAGTCTATAGAAAGAAGTTATTTTGAAGCAACAACTTGTTAGTTTAACTGTTTGATTTAAACAAAATAGAGAAAAATCCTTTTTTCTTTTTTATAGGAGGTTCGTAGTTAAAAATAGTTTTATGTATAGCGGTCCAACCGATAAAACCGCCTATATTTCTATCATCAATAAAAATATCTGCGTGTATTTTTCTACTGATTTTTTCATCAAATTCTTCTTCAGGATAGTTTTTATTTACAGCATAAAACTCAATACCATTTTTTTTACAAAAATCTACTGCATCTTGTAGTTTCCTGCCACTTCTATATGTCCATAAAATTAAACGATGTCCTTCAGATTGTAGTTTTTTAATAGTATCTAAAGCAAAAATTAAGGGTTTCCCAACCTCAGGAAACGCATCTTCTACAATAGTGCCATCAAAATCTATAGCAATAATTAAATGTTTGTTAGGAATCATTTATCTATCGTAAGAGTGTTTATATGGTTTGCCTGATACAATTTTAAGAATATCTTTTTCTAAAGATTCTCTTGGACGTTCTACATAACGACCAATTTCTTTACCCTTTTTATAAAAAATAAATGTAGGAACTCTAATAATATTAAAACCTTCTTGTAAATTATCTGGCGTTCTTTTACTTCTATTTACGGTTATAAATTCCAATTTATTAAAATCAAACTCAGCAGCTTCCATAATCTTATAAAAACGAGGTGTTTCTCTTTTACTATCTCCACACCAAGTACCCATAAAACCTTTAATAGTAACTCCTTTTAAATTCTTTTTAATACCAGCAATACTTACGTTGTCTATTTTGTAATTAGTAAAATTTCTATCAAACCAATTTTGATAAGGAGCTTGCATAAAAGAACTTTTATCAGCAATTCCTACCAAATTTCCTCTTGTATTCTTTTTAGCAGTAACTACTTTTTTTACAACGGTATTTTTCTGTGTTCCGCAACTTACAAAAGCAAGAATAGTAATTAAAAGGGCTATTTTTTTCATTTTATTTAAATTATATAAGTGATTTTTGAGTCATTTCTTTGGGTTGCTCAACATTCATTAAATGAAGAATTGTTGGTGCAATATCTCCCAATATACCATTTTTTATTGATTTGATTTCCTTGTCAATTAAAATGATAGGTACCGGGTTTGTTGTGTGTGCAGTATGTGGTGTTCCATCTGGATTCATCATTGTTTCGCAGTTTCCATGATCTGCAATTAAAATGGTGGTATAGTCATTTTCTAATGCCGTTGTAATTACTTTTTTTACACAAATATCTACCGTTTCACAAGCTTTAACTGCGGCATCAAAAACACCTGTATGACCAACCATATCTCCGTTTGCAAAATTTAAACAAACAAAATCTACATCGCCTTTTTGTAGTTTTGGCACAATGGCATCTGTAATTTCATAAGCACTCATTTCTGGTTGCAAATCATAAGTAGCTACTTTTGGTGACGGACATAATAATCGGTTTTCTCCTTTAAATTCTTTTTCTCTTCCACCAGAAAAGAAAAATGTTACATGCGGATATTTCTCAGTCTCTGCAATTCTAATTTGTTGTTTGTTTGCTTTCTCTAAAACTTCGCCTAATGTGTTTTCTATATTTTTACTGTTATAAATTATATTGATATTTTTAAAAGTAGCATCGTAATTTGTCATGGTAACAAAATATAATGGCATTTTTTTCATCTCAAATTCAGGGAAATCATTTTGATGTAATGCATTTGTTAATTCACGCCCTCTATCCGTTCTAAAATTAAAAAAAATAACGACATCATCTTTTTGTATGGTTGTTTTTGGCTGATTTTCTTTATCAACCAAAATAATTGGTTTTATAAACTCATCCGTTACACCATCAGAATAACTTTGGCTGATGCTTTTACTTGCATCCGAAGAAAAATTTCCTCTACCATTTACCAATGCATCGTATGCTATTTTAACTCTTTCCCAACGATTATCTCTATCCATGGCATAATACCTACCCATAATTGTTGCCAATTGACCCGTAGTTTTTTGCATATATTCTTGAATATCATTGATAAAATAATTACCTGATTTTGGGTCGCAATCTCGTCCGTCAGTAAAAGCGTGTACAAAAACATTTTTTGCTTTTTGTTGATGAGCTGCATCTAACAATCCTTTTAAATGATTGATATGCGAATGGATTCCTCCATTAGAAACCAAACCTAAAAAATGGATGTTTTTATTATTTTTTTTAGCATATTCAAAAGCGTTTTTAAGTTCTTTCTCTTTTGCGAAAGAACCCTCTTTTACCGCTAAATTTATCTTTGCTAAATTTTGATATACAATTCTACCAGCCCCTAAATTCATATGCCCCACTTCTGAGTTTCCCATTTGACCAACAGGCAAACCAACATGTTTTCCATCAGTTCTTAAAGAAGCATGTGGAAATTTAGTATACAAAGAGTTGATAAAAGGTGTTTTTGCATTGTAAATAGCAGAAACTTTAGGGTTTTGTGTAATACCCCAACCATCGAGAATCATTAAGATTACTTTCTTATTCATTATAGAAAATTAATGCCGTAAAGATACGAAATTTACGACTTTCTATACTTTCTAATCGCCGCTTTAATTTTAGCAATTCTATTTTCTGGGTCTGGGTGTGTACTCATTCTTTCTGATCTTCTATTCGGACCCGCAGCAGCTTTTAAAATTTCCATTACACCTATTAAATGCTCAGGATTATACCCTGCATCTATCATTAATTTTACACCTAAATCATCGCTTTCTAATTCATCTCCACGTCCATATTTCATATTAATCACATTGGCAATTGCAGCTGCTCCTTGTGCAGTACTTGGATCAAACCCAACAGCAACTCCGCTTAATAAACCTTGGGTTAAATCTTGTTTTGCCATTCTTTCGGCAGAATGACGCCCAATAACATGGCCAATTTCATGACCAATAACTCCTGCTAATTGATCTTCGTTTTTTAATTTAGAAAATAACGCATAGGTAATAAAAACTTGTCCACCAGGTAAAGCAAAAGCATTGATTGCTCTTTCATCGCGAAGTAAATGAAACTCAAATGGATACCCAGATTCTCTTGCAATACTATGATCTACTAACTTTTTACCTACTCTATCTACCAAATCTTGATATTGTTGGTTTGGATGTAAACCCCCATGTTGTTGTGCCATACTTGGCGCACTACTCAACCCAATAGCTACTTCTTGCTTGGGCGAAATAGAGATATGTTGTTTTTTCCCTGTATATGGGTTTACTTCTGAATTTGAATAGTATTTAAATACTGAAAACAATACAATAGCAGCCCCAATTAAAAGTTTTACTTTAAAATTACCTCTTCTTCTCATTTTTGTAAATTTTTTATTGATGTAAATATACAATGAATTATTCCTTTCTTTCTTTTAGTTTTACAAAAACAGCTTGCTGCTCTTTAGTTAAATCATCTGCGGTAAAAATAGAAATTCCTTTTGCTCCATTCTTTTTAGCAATTAAAATAGCTTTTTCTAAATCTATAGGGTTTCTAAGCGCAGGAGAATATAAACCCGAAATAATAGGGAAATCTACATCACTAACACTTTGTTTTGTAGCAAAACCAATCCAATTAATATTTTCTCTATAAAAATTTTGATACAACATTGGGTACGCTGCGTCTAAATTCCAATCATTCCAAGCTTGCCGTACCATCTGTCTAGACATTTCTGGAAAAGGAAAAACTGCTGCAGTAACTTTTATATTTTTTTGATGCGCAATTGTTACAATTTCATTTACAATAGAAGTAATAGCATTCAGTCTAAATTGCCTCCATTCTGTAGAAAGCTCTGGATGTTTAAAGTCTAAAGGGTCTTTATTAAAAATTTGTTTGAATTTTTTTCTTGCTATAGGATGATAATCATAATCATATTCTGGCATTTCTGTTTCTTGAACTAAATTGTACTTTGGCTGTAAATCTGCTCCTAAAATTACATCAGGATATCTAACATAATCTAAATGAAGTGACGCCAAACCTTTTACCTCTAATAATTTTTTAGCATTATTAACAATATGCTCTTTAGCCTCTGGATGAAAAGGACTTAACCATTGATACTATTTTACATAAGCATTGTACTCTAGAGAATTTTTCCCTTTTCTATTTACCATATACCACTCTGGATGCTTATTAGCAATCGTATCTCCAGGTCTATTAAAAGTCCACATCCAACCGTGTACTTTTATATTTTTTTTATGGGCAAGAGGAATTAATTTTGATAAAAACTGAGGACTCCCTCCTACTAAAATTTCACGAAACCCTAACGAATCATAATACGATAGTTTTTTTTGCCAAACAGCTTCTTTAAAATTCTTACTACCGTGTGCCCAAGTACTAAAAACAAAATGGGGTTCTTTTTTTGTGGATGTGTTTCTTTTTGTATCTGATGATTGATTATTGCAAGAAATAAATAATAGAATAGAAAGCGATAAGAGTAATTTTTTCAAAATGAGCGTTTTAATTATTGTTACTATTTCTTAAAATTAATTTATCTTGATTTATTTGATAAGAAATATTCTTTGTTTTATTAATAATAGTTAGCATAAATCCTTTTTCAGTTTTTAAAAATGTAGACATTATTTGCTGTTTTTTAATTGTAAAAGGTTTAAAATTAACAATAGTATTTATAGGTTTTTTTAATAGAAGTTCATGTTTTTTTGTTTTAATTTCTCTAAAAATAGCATAACTTATTTGCTCTGTTAAAACATCTGTTTGGTGCTTAAATAGTATTCTTTTTGAAGGTAGGTTTTTAGAAAACTGAATATACCCCCAATGTTCTGGCAGGTGCATATTAATTACTTTTTGATTAGACCAAACCCAATTATATTCTGGTAAAAAACTATTAGCTACTTTTTTACGAGAATAATGATTATTTTTTAAATCAAAATCCCATTCTACCCTAGAAAAATTTATCCGCCATTGTTCTTTATCAATAGGCACCTTTTTATTTTTAACTTTTAAAAAAGCTAAATCTACTAAAGGAATTGCCATTTCTACAGACCAAAAATTATCAATATCTGTAGAGTTATTTAGAGTACCTTTTACAAAAACAGCTGTTTTTAAATTTTGTAAATCCCAGTTATTATCTGCTTTTCCGTTTACATTATATGGTTTGTCTAATTTTAAATCCCATACCGTATTTAAAGCATTAACCTCTATTTCAGCATAATTATGAGTTGTATTAGAAGGACTAATAAATACCTCAAAATCATTGTTAAAAAAAATAACTGTATCTCTCTTTTTTAAATTCCCCCAAACATGTTTCTCTTTTAACAAAGCATAAATATATAAAAAATCATCATCCCAAAGCATTTTAACTTTCGTACTCTGAGAAGGTGTCTTAACTCCTTCTATATCTAAAAAACTAGTTGTAAAGTCAACTCCCTCCCAGCTAAGATCATTATCTTTACCATCAATTACAATAGGCTTATTACTTCTAAAAACCACGTATGTTTTTGGAAATGTAATTTCATTCAAAATATTAATTTGCGTATACTTTCTTTCTTTACATCCTAAAAATAGGTTAAAAAAAAGAAGTATTACAACTGCTTTTCTAGTAGAGATATTTAGTGTTTTTATGATTCTAGGTTTTGCTAAGATAAGAACAAATTTATTTACTGAATAAGTTGTAAATGTGTAAATTTACATCGACAATACTAATTTTTTTATAAAATGGAATCTCATTTTGAACTTAACGAAATCACAAAAAAACTTCCCAAACATTTACATAAATATATTGTAAAACAACCCTATAGTGAATATACTGCTCAAAACCAAGCTGTTTGGCGTTATGTAATGCGATTAAACACCGATTACCTGAGTAAGGTTGCTCACAATTCTTACACAAAAGGATTGAAAAAAACGGGTGTTTCTGTGAATAACATTCCTAAAATGGAAGGAATGAACCGGATTTTAAAAGAAATTGGTTGGGCAGCTGTTTCTGTTGATGGTTTTATTCCTCCAAATGCTTTTATGGAATTTCAAGCCTATAATGTGTTGGTAATTGCTTCGGATATGAGAACTATCAATCATATTGAATATACGCCTGCACCAGACATTATACACGAAGCTGCGGGTCATGCTCCCATTATTGCAAATCCTGAATATGCAGAATATTTAAGACGCTTTGGTGAAATTGGTAGTAAAGCTATTTCATCTGCTAAAGATTATGAGATGTACGAGGCAGTGAGATTATTATCAATTTTAAAAGAAGATCCTAATGCCTCCAAAAAAGAAATTAATAAAGCTCAAACAGAAGTAGAATATCTACAAAACAATATGGGCGAATTGTCTGAAATGGCACAAATTAGAAATTTACATTGGTGGACAGTAGAATATGGATTGATTGGAACTGTTGAAAAGCCTAAAATTTATGGAGCAGGCTTATTATCTTCTATCGGAGAAAGTAAATCGTGCTTAAAACCCGAAGTTACTAAAATACGGTATACTATTGAAGCTGCAGATAAAAGTTTTGATATTACGAAACCTCAGCCTCAACTATTTGTAACACCAAATTTCGCACATCTAAGTTTGGTTTTAGAACAATTTGCTAATAAAATGGCTTTGAGAACTGGTGGATTAAAAGGAATTAAAAAACTAATTACCTCTAAAAATTTAGGAACTGTTGAACTAAGTACTGGTCTTCAAATTTCTGGAGTTTTTACAAATGTAATTGCTGATGACAATAACAACCCTATTTATATACAAACTACTGGGAAAACTACTTTATCTAGCAGAGATAAAGAATTAATTGGACATGGTGTTGAATATCATTTAGAAGGATTTGGTAGCCCAATAGGAAAATTAAAAGGAATTAATATTCCGATTGAAAACATGTATCCAAAAGACTTAGAAGCTTACGGAATTTATGAAGGGAAACAAATTTCACTCGAATTTTCTGGAGGAGTTAAAGTAGTTGGAGAAGTGATTACTGGCACAAGAGATTTACAAGGAAAAATTTTATTAATATCGTTTAAAAACTGTACCGTAACACATAATGACACCGTATTGTTTAAACCAGATTGGGGAGTGTACGATATGGCAATCGGAAAAGAAATAATTGCGGCATATACTGGTGTGGCAGATGTAAAATCGTTTGACACTATTGGAAAAGTATCTGAAATTAAAACACATAAAATCTCTTATTCTAAAAAAGAGAAAACGTTGTTTGATTTGTATGCAGATGTTAAAGAAATGCGTAAAAATAGCAATTCATCCGAAGAAAAAATAAATAATATTTTTATTCAGCTGAAAAATGAGTTTCCAAATGATTGGCTACTCCTTTTAGAGTTATATGAATTAGCTTTAGGCAGCAACTTTTCTATCCAAAAAGAACTTCTAAAAAGTCTAGAAATTTTGCAACGTAACGAAAGTTACAAAACCTTAATAAAAAATGGACTAGTTTTGCTCGCAGAAATTAATTAAAAAAACAAAATTAGTATGGGATTTTTCGGATTTTTTGGCCAAGGAGGTGGTTCAAATGAAATTAAAGAATATTTAGATAAAGGTGCAGTAGTTGTAGATGTGCGTACACAAGCGGAATGGAATGAAGGACATGTAGAGGGTTCAAAACACATTGTTTTGACAATTATCCCTTTAAAAATTGAAGAAATTAAAGCTTTTAACAAGCCTGTTATTTTAGTTTGTAGAAGCGGTGGTAGAGCTGGACAAGCGAAACAACTTTTAGAAAGAAATGGCATTGAAACTATTAATGGCGGCGCTTGGCAAAATGTTGCCCAAGTAGTGAGTGCTTAATTGATATAATTGTATAAGATTTAGAACTTTTCCCTAATAAGCCTAAATTTTATTAAAAGACTTACCAAAATGGTAGGTCTTTTTTTTTGAGCTAAACTGAGGGGTTTCTAATAATGAAAAAACATCTCAGAAGTAACAGGGCTGTTTCTTTTTAATCAAAAAAAAATTTAAATTAAAAAAACCTCAACAAATAAATGTTGAGGTTTTTGTACTCAAGACGGGACTTGAACCCGTACGTCCTAATGGACATTGGATTTTAAGTCCAACGTGTCTACCAATTCCACCACTTGAGCATTGGTAATTCTTTAAAAAAGTTTAGAGCGAAAGACGGGATTTGAACCCGCGACCCCCACCTTGGCAAGGTGATGCTCTACCCCTGAGCTACTTTCGCAGTCATTTTTTAATGAACTTTCATAAGCCTTCGCTTATTTTGCTCCTCCTCTTGGGCTCGAACCAAGGACCCTCTGATTAACAGTCAGATGCTCTAACCAACTGAGCTAAGGAGGAGTTTGCCAACACTTATTTAGTGTTTCGCGAGCCTTCCTTTCGGTAGGCGGGTGCAAATATATATCTTTTTAAAAAACCTACAAACATTTTTTTAAAAAAATAACACCAAAAAGAAAATTTAAAAATTACCTTTAAAATTCATACAGTTTTATATTTCAAAAATCATTATCAATTACTAGTGAAATAGAAAAATTTATTATCGAAATATGTAATAAAAATTACCCTAAAATTTATGTTTAATGTTTATTTTTGCATATAATTTTTTATAAAATGATACAAACAGATATACTAATTATTGGAGCAGGCCCTGTAGGCTTGTTTACCGTTTTTGAAGCAGGATTATTAAAACTACGCTGTCATATAATTGATGCACTACCTATGGCTGGGGGGCAATTAGCAGAAATCTATCCGAAGAAACCAATTTATGATATCCCTGGTTTTCCAGAGGTTTTAGCAATCGATTTGATAAAAAATTTAGAAAAGCAAATTGCTCCTTTCGAGCCAACTTATACACTAGGTGATAGAGCAGAAACCATTGAGAAATTAGAAGATGGTACATTTATTGTTACTACAAAAAGCGGATTAAAACATCACACGCCTATTGTTGCAATTGCTGGAGGGTTAGGGTCTTTCGAGCCTAGAAAACCACCAATTCCTAATTTAAAAGAGTATGAAGACAAGGGTGTTGAGTATATTATCAGAGAACCCGAATTATATAGAGATAAAAAAATAATTATTGCAGGAGGGGGAGATTCAGCACTAGATTGGTCTATCTTTTTAACAGATATAGCCAAAGAAGTAACTTTAGTGCATCGAAGAACCGAGTTTCGAGGTGCATTAGATTCTGTTGAAAAAGTACAAGAATTAGTTGCTGCAGGGAAAATGAAACTACTAACCAATTCAGAAATCAAAGAGATTCATGGTAATGATCATATAAAGTCGGTTACCGTAAAGCACAAAACAGATGGAGAAAGTACTGTTGAAGTAGATCACTTTATACCTCTCTTCGGATTATCTCCTAAATTAGGCCCTATTGGAAATTGGGGATTAGAAATTGAAAAAAATGCAATTGTGGTTGATAACGCAACCGATTACAAAACAAACATCGAAGGTGTTTTTGCAATTGGAGATGTAAATACCTATCCTGGAAAATTAAAATTGATTCTCTGTGGATTTCACGAAGCAACGATTATGGTACAATCTGCTTATAAAATTATAAATCCTGATGCCAAAAAACTAGTATTAAAATACACAACCGTTGCAGGTGTTACAGGTTTTGATGGTGTAAAAAAAGAGCAGAAAAAAGCAGTCGTAAAAAAAATATAATTACATTTTATTTTGAGATATCAAAGTAAACAATCAAAAAATGGAAGAGCATACAATAAAAATAACAATTACAGATAGAGAAGGCGAAACGCACGAAGTTGATGCACCTACAGATATGAATATGAATTTGATGGAAATCGTTCGTTCTTACGAATTGGCTCCAGAAGGTACTATCGGTATTTGTGGCGGAATGGCAATGTGTGCCTCTTGTCAATGCTATATTGAAACTCCTGACATTGAACTACCAGAAATGTCAGAAGAAGAAGAAGATATGCTAGACCAAGCATTTTTTGTGGAAGGCAACAGCAGATTAGGTTGTCAAATTTTTATGAAAAATGAATTAGATGGTTTAAAAGTTACTTTGGCTCCAGAATCTGAAATCGAAGAATAAAACTTCAAAAAATATTTTTTTTACCTATTAATTTGACTCGTATTTTTCTGTTTTTACATGTATTATTTTATCAAAAAGTGTAAATTTGTACTTCAGAATTTCTACAAACAAAAGAGAAATTATTTTTTATGGATAAATTTTCATTTTTAAATGCTGCACATACAGGCTTTATTGAAGACTTGTATCAAAAATATTTAAAATTTCCTGACACAATAGAACCAAGTTGGCGAAGTTTTTTTCAAGGATATGATTTAGCAAATGAAGACTTTTCTCTAACGGAGAAAAACACTTCCGTTGTTATACCAGAACAAGTTCATAAAGAATTCCAGGTAATCGAGCTGATTAATGCTTATCGATCTAGAGGGCATTTATTTACAAAAACAAACCCTGTAAGAGAACGTAGAAAATACGAACCAACACTGGCTATAGAAAATTTTGGATTGTCAAATAACGATTTAAACACTGTTTTTGAAGCAGGAGAAATTCTTGGTATTGGCGGACAAAAATTAGAAGAAATTGTCAGGCATCTTAACGCTATTTATTGTGATTCTATTGGTGTAGAATATATGTACATCCGTAATCCGAAGGAAATAAAATGGTGGCAAGAAAAGTTAAATAAAAACGACAATCGTCCTAATTACTCACTAGAAGCAAAAAAATATTTACTTTCAAAATTAAATCAAGCCGTAACATTCGAGAGTTTTTTACAAACAAAATATGTAGGTCAAAAACGTTTTTCTTTAGAAGGTGGTGAAAGTTTAATTCCTGCAATTAGCGTTGCTTTATTTAATGCTGTAAAAGATTTTGGCGTAAAAGAAACCGTTATAGGTATGGCTCATAGAGGCAGGTTAAGTACCTTAACAAATATCTTTAGAAAACCCGTTAGAGAGTTATTTAGTGAGTTTGAAGGAAAAGATTTTGAAGATGAAAATATTGATGGTGATGTAAAATATCACCTTGGTTTAACTTTGGATAAAACCTATCAAACGGGCGAGAATCTCAAGATGAACTTGGTTCCCAATCCATCGCACCTAGAAACTGTTGATGCAGTTGCAGAAGGAATTACGAGAGGTAAAATTGACCGCAAATACAACGGAGACAACTCGAAAATATTACCAATATTAGTACATGGTGATGCCGCTATTGCTGGTCAGGGAATTGTATATGAGGTAATACAAATGAGCAAATTAAACGGTTACACAACTGGAGGAACCATTCATATTGTAGTAAATAATCAGATAGGGTTTACAACCAATTATCTAGACGCACGCTCAAGCACATACTGTACTGATGTTGCCAAGGTAACTTTATCGCCCGTTTTACACGTAAATGCTGATGATGCCGAAGCCGTTGTGCATGCAATGGAAATGGCTTTAGAATTTAGAATGCGTTTTAAACGCGATGTTTTTATTGACTTACTGGGATACCGAAAATACGGTCATAATGAGGGTGATGAACCTAAATTTACACAACCAAACTTATACAAAGCGATTGCAAAACATAACAATCCTTATAAAATATATGCAGATAAATTAATTGCTGAAAATTCAGTTGATAGCAATTATGTTAAGAGTATAACTGCAAATTTTAAAGCAATGCTCGAAAAAGAGTATGCAAAATCTAAGGAAGACACAATGTCAAGAGTAAAACCTTTTATGGAAAACACTTGGAAAGGTTTTGAAAGAAAATTTTTAGAAGACATGTTGTTGCCTACAAAAACAACTTATCCGAAGAAAAATTTAGAAGGCATTGCGAAAATAATTTCTACCGTTCCTGAGGGTGTGAAATTCATCAGAAAAGCAGAAAGAATTTTAAAGGGTAGAGCAAAAATGGCATTCGAAACCAATACTTTAGATTGGGGAATGGCAGAAAATTTAGCCTACGGAACCTTGCTAGAAGAAGGGTTCAATATTCGCATTTCTGGGCAAGATGTAGAAAGAGGAACATTCTCACATCGTCATGCAATTTTAAGAGATGAAATCTCAGAAAAACGTATCAATTTACTAAATACCAATCCGAAGAATAAAGGAGAAATGTTTATTTACAACTCGCTTTTATCAGAATATGGTGTCTTAGGATTTGATTATGGATATGCAATGGCAAATCCAAACACATTAACCATTTGGGAAGCACAATTTGGAGATTTCTCTAACGGAGCGCAAATTATGTTCGATCAATATATTTCTGCTGCCGAAGACAAATGGAAACTACAAAACGGAATTGTAATTTTACTTCCTCACGGGTACGAAGGGCAAGGATCTGAGCATTCATCAGCAAGAATAGAACGTTATTTACAATTGTGCGCAACAGACAATATGAATGTTACCAATTGTACAACGCCTGCAAATATTTATCATTTGTTAAGAAGACAAATGAAACGTAATTATAGAAAGCCCTTAATTGTTTTTACACCAAAAAGTTTACTACGTCATCCGAAAGCAGTTTCTAGTTTAGAAGATTTATCACAAGGTAAATTTCAAGAGGTTATTGATGATACTATTGATGCTAAAAATGTAAAGAAATTGGTATTTGTTTCGGGTAAATTCTATTACGATTTATTGGCTGAAAGAGAAAAATTAGAACGAAATGATATTGCTTTGATTAGAATTGAGCAGTTATTTCCACTACATAAAGAGCAAATCAATACCATTATTGCAAAATATAAAAACGCAACAGATTATATTTGGGCGCAAGAAGAACCAAGAAATATGGGAGCTTGGAGCCATATGTTAGAACGATTTGATATGGTTAGATTACAAGTTTGTTCAAGACCATTTTATGCTGTTCCTGCTGCAGGATCTAGTGCGAGATTTAAAAGAAGACATCAACGCGTTATTGATAGCGTGTTTACAAAATAAACAGTAGAAAAAATATTAGATTAAACGCATAAACAAGTTAGATTATGATTTTAGAAATGAAAGTTCCTTCTCCAGGAGAATCAATCACAGAAGTAGAAATTGCAGAATGGTTAGTAGAAGATGGCGATTATGTTGAGAAAGACCAAGTAATTGCAGAGGTAGATTCTGACAAAGCAACTCTAGAATTACCTGCAGAAGAAAGTGGAATTATCACTTTAAAAGCAGAAGAAGGTGATGCTGTTGCCGTTGGTGCAGTAGTTTGCTTGATTGATATGGATGCTGAAAAACCTGAAAGTAGTGAGAAAAAAGTAGCAAAAAGCGAAAAGAAAGTTGAAGATTCAACATCTAAAATTCAAGATTCAACATCTAAAGAAACATACGCTACAGGAACTGCATCTCCTGCAGCTAAAAAAGTATTGGCAGAAAAAGGAATTGATGCAAATACTATAAAAGGAACAGGAAAAGACGGTAGAATTACTAAAGACGATGCTGTAAAAGCAGTTCCATCAATGGGAACTCCAATTTCTGGTGGAAATCGTGGTTCTTCTCGTAAAAAAATGTCGATGTTGCGCAGAAAAGTTGCACAACGCTTGGTTTCTGTTAAAAATGAAACTGCGATGTTAACAACGTTTAACGAAGTAAACATGCAACCCATTTTTGACCTTCGAAAAGAATTTAAAGAAGACTTTAAAGCAAAATATGGCGTAAGTCTTGGTTTTATGAGCTTCTTTACCAAAGCAGTAGTAAGAGCCTTACAGATGTATCCAGAAGTGAACTCAATGATAGATGGAGATTTTAAAATAGGATATGATTTTATTGATATTTCTATCGCCGTTTCAGGACCAAAAGGATTGATGGTTCCTGTAATTAGAAGTGCTGAAAACTTATCTTTTAGAGGTATTGAATCTGAAGTTAAAAGATTAGCAATTCGTGCTCGTGATGGTCAAATTACAATTGACGAAATGACTGGAGGAACCTTTACAATTACAAACGGAGGTGTTTTTGGCTCAATGTTATCAACACCAATTATCAACCCACCACAAAGTGCTATTTTAGGAATGCATAATATTGTAAACAGACCAATGGCAGTTGATGGAAATGTGGTTATTCAACCAATAATGTATCTTGCATTGTCTTACGATCATAGAATTATTGACGGACGTGAATCTGTTGGTTTTTTAGTTGCAATTAAAGAAGCGTTAGAAAATCCTACTGAAATTTTAATGGATAATAATCCGAAGAAAGCATTAGAAATGTAATTTAGATAAAATTATTTTTAGACAAAAAAACCTGAGTTTTTACTCAGGTTTTTTTGTTTGCTAAATATTTATTTGTCTATCAATTTGTTGATCTAAAGATATAAATGTTTCTGTTCTAGAAACACCTTTTATTCTTTGTACTTCATTATTTAACACCTGCATTAAATGCTCATTATTTTTACATAAAATTTTAATAAAAATAGCATAATTCCCTGTAGTATAATGGCTTTCTATAATTTCTGGAATTTCTTTCAACCTCTTTATTGCTGATGAATATTGGCTCGAAGCATCTAAAAAAACACCCACAAAAGCAGTAGTATTATATCCTAAAACTTTTGAGTTTAACACCATTTTATAACCATCAATTAAATTAGATTTTTCTAATTTTCGCAACCGCTGATGAATTGCTGCTCCAGAAATACCTACTTCTCTTGCAATACTTAAAATAGGAGTTCTTGCATCTTTAACAAGCCTTTTGATAATAATTTTATCTATTCCGTCTATCTTTAATTTTATTGCCATATTTATAATTCTTAACGGTAAAGGTAAAAAAAATAGAGAATACAAACTGTATTCTCTATTTCGATTTATTTTTAAAACTAATTTTAACTTTCTGGTTCCATTTTAAAATCTTCCATAAATTTTGTGGTATAATTCCCTGCCACATAATCTGGATGATTCATTAACTGTCTATGAAAAGGAATAGTCGTTTTGACACCCTCAATAACAAATTCATTTAATGCTCTTTTCATTTTATTGATAGCCTCTTCACGTGTTTGTGCAGTAACAATCAATTTAGCAATCATAGAATCGTAATTTGGCGGAATCATATATCCTGCATACACATGTGTATCGATTCTAATTCCATGTCCACCTGGTGCATGAAAAGTAGTTATTTTTCCTGGTGCAGGTCTAAAATCATGATATGGATCTTCTGCATTAATTCTACATTCTATAGAATGCATTGTTGGAACATAATTTTTACCTGAAACTGGCACACCTGCCGCAACTAAAATTTGTTCTCTTATCAAGTCATGACCAATAACTTCTTCTGTAATTGGGTGCTCAACCTGAATACGAGTATTCATTTCCATAAAATAGAAATTACGATGTTTATCTACCAAAAACTCTACAGTTCCTGCACCTTCATACTTAATATATTCAGAAGCTTTTACCGCAGCATCTCCCATTTTTTTACGCAATTCATCGGTCATATATGGCGATGGTGTTTCTTCTGTTAATTTTTGATGACGACGCTGAATAGAACAATCTCTTTCTGACAAGTGACATGCTTTTCCAAAAGAATCTCCAATAATTTGAATTTCTATATGGCGAGGTTCTTCGATTAATTTTTCTAAATACATTCCGTCATTACCAAAAGAGGCTTTTGCTTCTTGTCTTGCATCATCCCACATTTTTTTTAGGTCTTCCTCTTTCCAAACAGCACGCATTCCTTTTCCACCACCACCAGCAGTTGCTTTTAACATCACTGGGATACCAAATTCTTTTGCTAATTTTTTACACTCTTCAAAATCTTCAATAATACCTTCTGATCCTGGTATACAAGGTACTCCTGCCGAAATCATTGTTGCTTTTGCAGAGGCTTTGTCTCCCATTTGATCTATCATTTGCTCAGAAGCTCCAATAAATTTTATATTATGCTCTTCACATAATTTAGAGAATTTCGAGTTTTCTGCTAAAAAACCATATCCAGGATGTATGGCATCTGCATTGGTGATTTCTGCAACCGCAATAATATTAGACATCTTTAAATACGATTCGCTACTTGGCGCTGGGCCAATACAAACTGCTTCATCGGCAAATTTTACATGCAAACTTTCTGCATCAGCAGTAGAATATACTGCAACTGATTTAATACCCATTTCTCTACAGGTTCTAATAACACGTAGTGCTATCTCTCCTCTATTGGCAATCAATATTTTTTTAAACATAAATACTACAGGTTTTCAATAGTCAAAAAACAAATTCTAAAATTTGGGAATTGAAAATTGGATTTATATTATGATGGGTCTACTAAAAATAAGGGTTGATCAAATTCTACTGGCGTAGCATCATCTACTAAAACTTTAACGATTTTACCAGAAATTTCTGATTCTATTTCGTTAAATAATTTCATTGCTTCGATAACACAAACAGTATCACCAATTGTAACATCAGTACCAACTTCTGCAAAATTAGGTTTATCTGGAGCAGGTTTTCTATAAAAAGTTCCGATAATTGGAGAGTTTATAGTGATGTATTTAGAGTCATCCTCTTTCTGCTCTTCTTTGTTTGCTGTAGAAATTACTTCTACTACTGGAGCTGGAATTTGCATTTGTGGAGCAACTGCCATTGGCGAAGCCTGAACAATTGTTGTTTCTGTTTTTGCTGCACCTGTTCTAATCGTAATTTTCACATCTTTCATTTCTAACTTCACCTCGCTTGCGCCAGATTTAGCTACAAATTTTATAAGACTTTGTATTTCTTTAATATCCATATAATTAAATTTATAGTTGTTCTATGAGTTATATGCCCATTTTAGATAGATGGCTCCCCAAGAGAAACCCCCTCCAAATGCTGCAAAAATAATAGTATCTCCTTTTTTAAATTGATTTTCAAAATCTGCTAATAATAATGGTATCGTTGCAGAAGTTGTGTTTCCATATTTTTCAATATTCATCAATACTTTAGATCCTTCTATACCTATTCTTTGTGCTGTTGCATCAATAATTCTTTTATTTGCTTGATGCGCCGCTAACCAATTTACATCTTCTTTTGTAAGGTTATTTCTTTGTAAGATTTTTTCACTTACGTCTGCCATATTAAACACGGCATTTTTAAATACAGTTCGTCCTTCTTGATGTACATAATTTCCTTCTGAACCAAACACATCATTTTTGTTAAAAGGAAAAGAAGATCCTCCTTTTTTTACATTTAAAAACTCTCTACCAGTACCGTCTGTTCTTAAATATTCATCTTGAACACCTAAACCTTCTTTATTGGCTTCAAACAATACTGCTCCTGCTCCATCTCCAAAAATAATACAAGTAGCTCTGTCTGTATAATCTATCATTGATGAATTTTTATCTGCACCAATTAATAAGACTTTTTTGTATTTTCCTGATTCTATATAAGCTGAAACTGTTGACATACCAAACAAAAAACTGGAACAAGCCGAGTCTAAATCATAAGAAAAAGCGTTGATTGCACCAATACTAGAAGTTACAAAAGCCGCTGTTGAAGCCGCTTGCATATCTCTAGTTGCTGTGGCAACAATTACTAAATCGATAGTTTTAGGGTCTACGTTTGATTTTTTTAATAAATCTTCCGTTGCTTTTATCGCCAGAAAAGAAGTTCCTTTACCTTCTTCTTTTAAAATTCTTCGCTCTTTAATACCTGTTCTAGAAACAATCCATTCATCGTTTGTTTCTACCATGGTTTCCAATTCTTTATTGGTTAACACATATTCTGGAAGGTATTTTCCTACTGCTGTAATAGCTGCAGTTATTTTAGACATAAGTTGTAATTTATTATAAATTCAAGTTTCAAAAATACTAAAAATTATTTCACTTTTTGATGATAAACGTCTCAAAAACAAACTTTTTTAATATAAAAACGTAAAAAATCCCTCAAAATGAGGGATTTCCTGTGTTTTTTATATTTTAAAATCTATGCTTCTGCTATTGTAGATTCTAATACAATCTGACCTCTGTAATACAATTTACCTTCATGCCAGTGAGCTCTGTGGTACAAATGCGACTCTCCCGTTGTTGGGTCAGTAGCTACTTGAGGTACAGAAGCTTTATAATGTGTTCTTCTTTTATCTCTTCTTGTTTTAGATATTTTTCTTTTAGGATGTGCCATTTTATGTATTTTTTGCTGTTAGTAACTCCTTTAATTTATCCCACCTTGGGTCTGCGTTTTCTGCAGGTTTTTCTTTTGTAATTTCTAATTCTTTTAATCTTTTTAAAGCTTCTGACTCCATAGTTCCATCCAAAACTTTTGGATGTACTCTTTTTGATGGTACTGCCAACACAATCATTTCATAAATATATTGTGCAACATTCATTTCAAATGCGCCATGTGGTAACATTAAAACCTCTTCATTTTCATCATTAAACTCATGACCAAATTTTACTAATAATGGCAATGTTGTGTTTATTTTTTGATCAAACGGCATGCCTGTAGTGTCACAAGGAACATTTACAAACCCTTTTGCCTTGAAGTTTAGCTCAAAAAATGTACTTTTTTTCTCAAAATTAAGCACTATTTTTATATTCGCATCTAAAAAATCATCAAATCGGAAACTCTCAAAGAACTTGTTGTCAATTTTATATTCAAATAAATGACTTTCATCTTTCAATCCTACAAAAGGAATATCAAATTGTTTTAAGTCTCTCATCTGCAATGCTAAATTGAGCGTGCAAATATATAAAAAATGTTTCTATTTTAAAGAAAGTATTTAAAAAAGAACAAATTATTTTGTTATTTAACCCTCAATGGGTTTTTTGTAAGTTCTTTATATTCTTTTCGTGTCTTAAATATTTGTAATGAGGCAAATAGCGCTTCTTTAAAAGATGTTGAATTCGCAACTCCTTTTCCTGCAATATCAAACCCTGTTCCATGGTCTGGAGAGGTTCTTATTTTATCTAATCCTGCGGTAAAATTCACTCCATTACCAAACGACAATGCTTTAAAAGGCGCTAATCCTTGGTCATGATACATTGCTAAAACACCATCAAATTGCTGATAGGTCTCTGATCCAAAAAAACCATCCGAAGCATATGGCCCAAAAACCATTTTACCAGTTTCTTTTATTTTTTGAATGGTAGGTCTAATAATTTCATCATCTTCCTTACCAATAACCCCTTTATCTCCACAATGTGGGTTTAAACTTAAAACGGCAATTTTCGGCTTATTAATTGCAAAATCTTCCACCAAAGATCTGTGCATAATTGCTATTTTTTTCTCGATCAATTCTGACGTTATAGTTTCTGCAATTTTTGATACTGGTATATGCCCCGTTATCAAACCGATGCGTAATGTATCGGTCATTAAAATCATTAAACTTTCTCCATTTAATTTTTCCTGTAAATATTCTGTATGACCCGGAAAGTTAAAGCTATCTGATTGTATTGTTTCTTTATTAATAGGCGCTGTAACTAAAACATCTATCTTATTTTCTTTTAAATGATTTACTGCTGATTCTAAAGATTTAGCAGCATATTCTCCAGAAATTTTGGTAGGCTTTCCCAGTTCGACACTCGCCTCTTCTTTCCAAATATTTAACAAATTAATTTTGTTATGAACCACCTGCTGTATAGACGTTATTCCGTGAATTGAAACCGTAGAGCCAATTGCTTTTTTATGATATGAAACCACCTTTGTAGAACCAAATAATACTGGCGTACAAAATTCTAACATCCGTTTGTCTTCAAATGTTTTCAAAATAACTTCAATACCGATTCCGTTAAGGTCTCCGATTGATATTCCTACAATAATTTTCTCTGATTTATCCGTCATAACTTCTACAATCTTCGTATTTTTGAAAGATACAAAAGTAATTAATTTTATAGATATGTTTACAGGAATTATTGAAACTCTTGGTACAGTTACAAAAATTGAAAAAGAACAAGAAAATGTTCACATCAGCTTAAAAAGCAATATTACAAATGAGTTAAAAATAGATCAAAGCATTGCTCATAATGGCGTCTGTTTAACTATTGTTGCCATCAATAATAACCAATATACAGTAACGGCAATTAAAGAAACTATTGATAAAAGCAACTTGGGAAATCTAAAAATAAATAGCGTGGTAAATTTAGAACGTGCTATGAAATTAGGAAATCGTCTAGACGGACATATTGTTCAAGGTCATGTAGATGAAACTGCAGTTTGCACTACTATAAAAGATGAAAACGGAAGCAGCCTCTTTACATTCTCTTACAAACCAGACAACAAGAATATTACCATAGAAAAAGGATCTATAACCGTAAATGGTGTAAGTTTAACTGTTGTAAATTCTAAAAAAACGGAGTTTAGTGTAGCTATAATTCCATATACATTAGAAAACACTTCTTTTAAAAATATCAAAATAAATGATAGTGTAAATTTAGAATTTGATGTTATAGGGAAGTATGTTAGTAGATTGATGAATCTGTAAGATTACTTTCTTTTTTTACGAACTCCATAAATCAACCCTGAGGTTAGTAATAATAACAATCCTCCGTCTATAGGTAAACCAGGTGGTGGTGGTGGTGGAACTGGTGGTGGAACAACCTGTGAGCTTACCAAAATGGTAAACATCAAAGCTATTAGGGGTAGCATTTTGAATTTCATTTTTTCCAGATTAATTTTATTATTCTAATTTACGAATATACCATTTATTTGATAAAAGCAAATAGAAAATAGTGGTCCCACATGGGCTCGAACCATGGACCCCCTGATTATGAGTCAGGTGCTCTAACCAGCTGAGCTATGGGACCGACTAACAGTTGGCAAATATAAACTTTTTTCTAAATTGAAAAAGTTATTCTTACAACTATTTTAATTAAACAATTCTACTCATCAAATTTAAACCGAACTGCTTGAGTTTTTCTTTGTTTTCTATTGATATTTCTAAAGAAGATACAATACTAAGAGCTTTGTTAGTATAAAATTCTATTTTACCTTTAACAACGTTAGGGATACCGTTCTCTTGAAAAATACGAGTAACCTCCTTTATTTTTTCTGTATTGTTATCTAACTCTTCATTATAGAAATTCGTCAATTTCTCTTTATCAGATATATTTGTTATTTGTAATGCTTTTAAATATAGAAATGTCTTTTTATTTTCGATAATATCTCCCCCTATTCGTTTTCCAAAAGTTTCAGCATCACCAAAAGTATCTAAATAATCGTCTTGTAATTGAAATGCAATCCCTAAATTTAAGCCATACTCATAAATTAAATTTGCATCTTTTTTAGTAGCATTTACCACAATAGCACCCATTTTTAGTGCAGCAGCAACTAAAACAGATGTTTTTAAACGAATCATATTAATATACTCATCAATAGTAACATCATTTCTAGTTTCAAAATCTACATCTAATTGTTGTCCGTCACAAACTTCTAAAGCCGTTTTACTGAATAATTTTGCCAATTTTTGAAACACAGCAGGCTCATAGTTTTCAAAATACTGATATGCTAAAATTAACATTGCATCACCAGACAAAACACCTGTATTCAAATCCCACTTTTCATGTACCGTTTGTTTACCTCTTCTCAAAGGCGCATCATCCATAATATCATCATGTATTAAAGTGAAATTATGAAACGTTTCTATGGCTAATGCAGCAGGTAAAGCCCTTTTATAAGCACCTGAAAAAATATCAGCAGCCATCAATGTTAAAACGGGCCGAATACGTTTTCCTCCTAATTGCAAAATATAATCTATAGGTTGGTATAAATTTTTAGGCTCTCTTACAATGTCTTGAGATTCTAAATATACTAAAAAGTCTTCTTGATAAATTGAAATATCCAAAATGATAATTTTTTACAAAAATAAACCAAACCTTTTTCTTTTTATTAAAATTTCTAAAAACTTTGGAAACTTTTATTGTTTCTAAAGTTTCCTTTCTTACATTTGCACTGAATTATGAAAGAAAAAATTTTAAACACCTCTAGAGAATTATTTTTAAACCTTGGGTTTAAAAGTGTTACTATGGATGATATTGCTGAAGAATTAGGGATCTCAAAAAAAACCATTTACACTCATTTTAAAAATAAAACGGATCTAGTAAAAGAAGTTACGCTATCTGTTTTCGAATACATTTCTAAGGGAATAGATGTAATTTGCAGCAGAGAAAGCAATCCTATAAAAGAATTTTTTGAAATAAAACGATTTGTTATGGAGTCTTTAAATGATGAGAAATCTGCACCTCAATATCAATTACAAAAATATTATCCTGAAATTTATAAAAGCCTCAAGAAAAAACAATTTGAAGTAATGCAAGAATGTGTTAAAGAAAATTTAACCAAAGGCATTTCTTTACATCTATATAGAGAAAATATTAATATAGAATTTGTGTCAAGAATTTATTTTCATGGAATATTAGGAATTAAAGATCAAGATGTGTTTCCTTTAAATTACTTTTCTATAAATGAGCTGATGAACTATTATTTAGAATATCATCTACGCGGAATTTGTTCTGAAAAAGGTATTAAAGAATTAGAAAATCAATTAAAAAAATAATTTTTACTAAATGAAAAAAATTATATCTATAGTATTAGTTTTCTGTTTAGGAACACTATATGCGCAAAAAAATCAACAAAAGATATCCTTAAAAGAAGCCGTTAGTTACGCCTTAAAAAACAACTATAACATAAAAATAGTAACCAACGATATTACTGCTGCTAAAAAGAAAAAATGGGAAACTACCACTATTGGTTTGCCACACATAAACGCAAAAGTAGATTACCAAAATTGGTTAAAACAACAAACAACCCTATTACCAGCAGAAATTACTGGCGGGCTAGCAGGTACTTTTGTTCCTGTAAAATTTGGTACAAAACAAAATCTAAATACCTCGGTAACTCTAACCCAGTTATTGTTTGACGGTTCTTATTTGGTAGGATTACAGGCTGCAAAAACATTTTTAAAAATATCGAATCAAGCAAAAAAGAAAACTGAATTAACTATTAGAGAAGCTGTAATTAATGCCTACGGAGATGTATTAGTCGCAGAAAAAAGCATCGAAATTATTAAAAAAAATAAAGTGGTTTTAGAAAAAAACTTAAGCGATGCTAAAAAAATATTACAAAACGGATTTAATGAAGAAGAAGATGTTGAGCAGCTACAAATAACATTAGGAAACGTTACCAATCAATTGCATAAATTAGAACGCCTAAAAGACATCAGCTATAAAATGCTAAACATTGCTTTAGGAAACACTATTAATGTTCCTTTGGTGTTAACAGATAATTTAGACTCGTTAATTACCAACAATATAGATTTGAATTTAATAAACAAACCTTTTGATATTAAAAACCATATCGATTTTAAAATTGCCGAAAACAGCAGAGAATCTAAACGTTTATTAATGCGGTTAGAACAAAGTAAAGCCTTACCACGCTTAAGCGCTTTTATAAATTACGGGGCAGCAGGAAATTCTAACACTTTTTCTTTTTTAAAAAACACGCAGAAATGGTACGATTCTTCTTTAATGGGCATCAGTTTAAACATTCCTCTTTTTAGTAGTTTTGGGAGAAGCGCTAAAACTACACAAGCAAAAATTGCTTTAGAAAATGAAGATATTCGATTAAAAGAAACGAAACAAAAATTAAACTTAGCAGTAGCAATTGCCAAAAGTAATTATCAATTTGCTATTGAACAATATGAAACCGCAAAACAAAATTTAGCTTTGGCAGAACGTATAGAAAAGAAACAACAAATCAAATTTTTTGAAGGTGTCTCTACCAGTTTTAATTTGGCACAAGCTCAAAATCAACTACATACACAACAACAAAATTATGTACAATCTATGTTAGCTGTTATCGCAAAAAAAGCTGCATTAGAAAACGCATTAAATATTTCCATAAAATAAGCAACCTAAAATGAAAAATATATCCATCTTATTTATCAGTTTTTTTCTTTTCATTTCTTGTGATAAAACGCCAGAAAATAGGCAATCATTAGAAACTTTAATTACCAATAAAGACGAAAAAGGAATTAGAGCAAAAAAAGCATCCGTATTAAAATCTTACGACAGTATTTCTAACGTTTTAGCCACCATAGAAAATGCGTTAAGCACTTTTTCTTCGGATAAAAACCTACCTTTAGTAAGTACTTTTATCGTAAAAGAAAATAATTTTAAACATTATGTAACCTTACAAGGAGACGTAGCAACCAAACAAAATATTATTATTTTTCCTGAATACGCAGGCACATTACAACGGGTATATGTTACCGAAGGGCAACGTGTTGTAAAAGGACAATTATTGGCTATTATAGATGATGGTGGGTTACGCCAACAAGTAGCTCAATTAGAAACGCAAGTGCAATTGGCTAAAACTACTTTTGAGCGTCAAAAGCGTTTGTGGAAAGAAAAAATTGGTTCTGAAATTCAATTTTTACAAACAAAAACAAACTACCAAGCGCAAACAAGTGCCTTAAATCACCTTAAAAAAAGGCTTTCTAAAACTCGTGTTACAGCTCCTTTTTCTGGTATTATTGATGATGTAATTTCTGAACAAGGACAAGTAGTTGCTCCTGGACAAAGTATGCTATTTCGAATAGTAAATTTAAGTAATATGTATGTAAAAGCAGATGTGCCAGAAAGCTATTTAAATAGTATTAAAAAAGGAACAACTGCAAACGTTCAATTCTTATCTATCGGAAAAGAAGTGTTCGGTAAAGTCCGTCAGGTGTCAAATGTTATCAATCCTAATAACAGAACATTTCGTATAGAAATTGCTGTACCAAATAAAGACAAGAAGATAAAACCTAACTTAATTGCAAATTTAGAAATTTTAGATTATCAAAATGATAATGCACTATTAGTTCCAACAGATGTAATTCAAGAAAATGCCAAAGGAGAAAAGTTTGTGTTTATTGTAAAACCAATAAAAGAGAATGAAGCAACAGTAGTAAAAACAATTATTACAACAGGAATTTCCTATAATAATCTAATAGAAATTACAAATGGTTTAAACACAAATACAACCATTGTAAAAGAAGGTGCTATTACATTAAGAGATGGTTTAACAGTAAAAATAATTGACTAAATTATGGAAAACAAAAAAGTAAAATACTTTGGCACCTCCTCTTGGTCTATAGACAATAGCAAAACGGTAGCTGTAATTATGGTGATTATTATTATTGGCGGATTGATGTCTTATCTCGGTTTGCCAAGAGAATCGTTTCCAGAAGTAATAGATTCTAAAATTTATGTAAATTCCGTTTTTCCAGGAAATTCTGCCGAAGATGTAGAGAAATTAGTTACAAAACCTTTAGAAGAATTGTTTGATGATATCTCTGGTGTAGAAAAAATCACATCAACTACAGTACAAGGATTTTCGTCAATACAAGTACAGTTTGAAGATGACATTTCTCCAGAAGATGCAAAAGTAAAGGTAAAAGATAAGGTAGATGCTGCAAAAGCACAACCCGATTGGCCAACCTTAGACAACGGTTCTTCTGTAGAGCCCAATGCTTTTGAACTTAATATTGCAGAATTACAACCTATTGCAAACATCAATTTAACAGGAGATTTTACCTCGGCACAACTCAAAAAATTTGCAGAAGATTTACAAAACGATATTGAGCAACTACCAGAAATTAAGGAAGCAAAAATTTTGGGAGTTCAAGATAAAGAGGTAGAAGTTGCTGTAGATGTATATAAAATCACGGCCGCAAACATTAGCTTAAGGGATATTATTGGAGCAATACAAAAAGAAAATTTAACCATCTCTGGAGGAAACATCATCCAAAACGGAATGCGCAGAAATGTGCGTGTTATTGGAGAAATAAAACATCCGAAGGACTTAGAAGAAATTGTTGTAAAAAACGAAAATGGTGTTGTATTACTTCGTGATGTTGCTACCGTTACATTTAGAGAAAAAGACAGGACAACCTTTGCTAGAGAGTATGGTAAGCCTGTAGTAATGATTAATTTACTTAAGAAAAGTGGTAAAAATATGATTACCGCTTTGGCAAAAACCAAGCAAGTTGTAAAAAAAGCTCAAAGTAAATACTTGCCATCTAATTTAAAAATTACCTTTACTAGTGATCAATCTGTAAGAACAGAAGCCTCGGTAGCAGAATTAGAAAACAGTATTATTTTCGGTGTTTTACTGGTGATTATTGTATTGATGTTTTTCCTCGGATTTAGAAACGCATTGTTTGTAGGTATCGCTATTCCATTATCTATATTAATGTCTTTTTTAATTTTACCCATTTTTGGTGGTTTCTTAGACTTAAACATCACCTTAAATACAATGGTGCTTTTTGCTACCGTTATGGGACTCGGAATGTTGGTAGACAACGGAATTGTGGTGGTAGAAAATGTGTATCGATTGATGGATCAAGGTGTGCCAAGGTTAGAAGCTGCAAAACAAGGTGTTGGCGAAATTGCGTGGCCTATTATAGCATCAACAGCAACCACATTAGCAGCCTTTTTACCTTTAGGATTTTGGCCTGGTATGATGGGGAAATTTATGATTTATTTTCCACTAACCTTAGCAACAGTTTTAGGATCATCCTTATTTATTGCGCTAATAATCAACTCAATGCTAACTTCTGTATTTATGAAAACAGGAAAAGAAGAATTGAGAAAAAAGTCATTAATTCTGTTCAGCATCATCTTTGTAGCTTTAGGGATTATTATGGTTGCAATTGGAGCTATTAAAGAAGTTAAAGCACTTTTCGGGTTTGGTAATTTATTTATTTTATTAGCTATTTTATTATGGGTTCATAAGTACTTTTTATTGCCTGCAACTAATAAATTTCAAAATGTGTGGTTACCTGCATTAGAAAATAAATACAAACAATTTTTGGCCTATGCCTTAGAAGGGAAAAGAGCCTATGCTTTTGTGTTTGGTACTTTTGGTTTGTTAATTTTATCTTTTGTAGTGTTTGGAATTTCGAAGCCAAATACCTTGTTTTTTCCAGATAACGAGCCCAATCAAGCGATTGTGTATATTGAATATCCTGAAGGAACAGATATCGAAAAAACAAATACAGTTACCAAAAAAGTAGAAGCTATTGTTATTGAAGAATTAGCACAATATACCTATAAAAAAGACGGTAAATTGTATAATTTTATGGAAGAATCTATTGTGTCTCAAGTAGGTGAAGGAGCAGGAGACCCACAAAAAGATGCTACACAAAACGAAATGCCACATAAAGGAAAAGTAACTGTTTTATTTAGAGAATTTAAATACAGGGTTGATGAAACAGGGAAGGCATTTAGTAGCGAAGATGTATTAGGGCATTTGCGTAAAAAATTACACGGTTTTCCTGGAGTAAGTATTATTGTAGCAAAAGACCAAAATGGTCCGCCTGCAGGTTATGCTATTAATATTGAGGTAAAAGGAGAAGATTACAAGCAGATTTTAGCAGAAGCCGAAAAAATAGAAGACTTTATCAATCAAAAAAATATACCTGGTATTGAAGGTTTAAAAATTGATGTAAATCAAAACAGACCTGAATTAGAAGTATATGTTGACAGGAAAAAGGCTGGAAAATTAGGATTAAGTACTCAAATGATTGGTGGCACATTGCGTCAAGCTATTTACGGAATTGACGCATCAACCTACAAAGAAGACGGAGATGATTTTGATATTTATGTTCGTTTTAATGCAAAAAGTAGGTATAATGAAGATGCTTTATTCAATCAAAAAGTAACCTTTAGAAACAACCAAGGAAAATTATTAACGATTCCTATTTCTGCAGTAGTTTCTAAACGAAATATTGCCTCGTTTAGCTCTATAAAACGTAGAAATTTAAAACGAGTAATTACAGTATATTCCAATGTTTTACAAGGATATAACGGAACGGAGATTGTGGGTAAAATTCAAAAAGCTTTAAAAGGATATAAAATGCCACAAGACATTCATTTTGAGTTTACGGGAGAGCAAGAAGAACAGGCAAAACAAATGGAATTTTTATCGAAAGCCTTATTAATTGCTATGGCGTTAATTTTATTAATTATTGTAGCACAATTTAATTCAGTATCAAAACCAATTATTATTTTTGTTGCCATTGTATTAAGCTTTATAGGTGTCCTTTTTGGTATGGTTATTTTTGGTGATGATTTTGTAGTAATGATGACCATGATGGGTGTAATATCACTCGCAGGAATCGTAGTAAACAATGCCATAGTTTTAATAGATTACACACAATTATTAATTGACAGAAAAAAGCAAGAGTTGGGAATTGATGAAAGAAATTTATTGCCAAAAGAAGCTTATTTTGATGCAATTGTAGAAGGAGGAAAAGCACGTTTAAGGCCTGTACTACTGACTGCAATTACCACTATTTTAGGATTAGTTCCATTAGCAATTGGGTTAAATATAGATTTTATCTCACTATTTACAGAATATGATCCAAAAATATATTTAGGTGGAGATAATACCAAGTTTTACGAGCCAATGTCTTGGACAATTATTTATGGATTAACCTTTGCTACTTTTTTAACATTGATTATTGTGCCAGTAATGTTTTACTTACTCAATAGAATGAAAATTCGTTTTAAGAAAGCGTAAAATTATAGAAGAAAACTACTTTTTTATCAAAGTGTTTTGTTAACAAAAAAAGGGTTGAAAACAGTTTTTTCAACCCTTTTTAATATAAATTAAGCCTACTATTTTATTAAAATTTTCTTTGAAACAATCTCACCACTAGACAACTCAATTTTTGCAATTAATAATACTAGTTTTTTAGATTTAGGTGTATTGATTTTTATTTCTTTTCCTTTTTTTATACTTTTATAAAGTAAGTTTCCATATATATCATACATGGTAACCTTTTTAATCTCTTCATCAGATTTAATAATAATCATTTTGTCATTAGAATATGCAATTACTTTATGATGATTATGATGATTTTTTTTACGCCTTTTCTTCTTTTTAATAACAAGTATAAATCTATGATCATAAATCCCTGCAAGAGCATTGGTGAAAATATAATCAGACTTTTTAAGATTGTGTCTTTTCTTTAGTAATTTATCAATTAAAATCACCTTAAATTTCTTAAGTTTTTTACCTTCTAAATTGGCAATAGAAATAGTAAAATCTCCAGTATTAGAAGTTGTATATCCTAAAGGAATTCTTTTTTTCTTTTTTAATTTTGGCAACCCTTGTATTCCGTATGGTTCTGAATTAATTAAAGAGTAAAAATTAGTAGAAGCACTACCTGTTAATCTTTTCCCGTCATATTTATTATCGATACCATTAGTAGCATCTTTTGCAAAACCAATAAGTGTTTGACTAAAAGAATTTGCATTTGTTAAATTTAACCAAACTCTATTTCTCTTTTTATTTTTTTTCTTCTTTTTTGTTGAACTAACTGTTGTTTTAGCTGTTGAAGATTGACGATAAAAATTAGTGTTATTACCTACTATTCTCATTGAATTTGTAAAAGTTGCTGAACCTGCTGCGGTAGCTTGAGCAAAAAATCCTTGACCAGAAGCAATATCCCCTGTAGGAACCATACCGCCAGTTACTGCAGCAGTACCTCCCATTGCATTCCACATTGCATAATCATTTTGAGAATAATTAACAGTGTAACTTGCATCTGTATTATGAGTCCAAAAATAGATAGTTCCTCCTAAATTTGCTGAATTATCTGCTAAAAAAGTTGCTGCTTTTATTGCTGAAGGATATGGGTTCCCTATTAAATTCCAATCATTATCAGTATCGGCATCTGCATTGTACCCTAAGATAACAGAAATCGCTCCGTTATTAAAAGCAGATCCACTAAAATTAGCGGTATATGTACCAGGAAAAGAGCCGTTTGTTGGCCCGTTAGAAATATATCCGATACCTGGTGTCATAGATGCTGCGTTTGAGGCACTTGCCCAGGCCTGAGTACTTGCAGTAAAAGAATAATAATAGTCTGCATTAGTTGTCACCTCATTTAATGTAGAAGATGTTAAAGGTGATGACCAATAGGTGTATTGATGTTCAGACAATAAGTTGGTTGTAGTTCTATCTACATTATAATCTGTCCCTGTATTTGTACCTGTCGATTCAATTTGAACAATAGAACCTCCATTATTTACTTGAATTGTCAGGGCAAACTCACACTTTTTCAAGTTGTTTTTCACAATAATTAATTGATTA
>CAZZNK010000003.1:0-55321 GCA_964655585.1 uncultured Flavobacteriaceae bacterium | reverse complement strand
GAATTGTTTGTCCGTTTAATTGTCTTGATAAACCAACAGCAAAATCACAGATATCGATCATTTCTTGAACTTCTCCGTAACCTTCTTGTAAAGATTTACCCATTTCATAAGAAACCAATTTACCTAATGGCTCTTTTAAATCTCTTAATTTATTACCAAATTGACGCACAATTTCTCCTCTTTGAGGAGCAGGCATGTTTCTAAATGACTTAAAAGCTGCAGTAGCTGTTGTCATTACCTTTTCGTAATCTTCTTTTGTAGTTGTTTTTACTTTACCAATCAATTTTCCATCAACTGGTGAGTAACTTTCAATAATTTCTCCGTTAGAAAAATTATTTGAACCTGTAGAAGTTCCTTCATTTATCTCTTTTACACCTAATTGTGCTAAAGCTTCTTTGATACCAAAATTATCCATTTTGTAACTCTGTTTTAATTATTTAAATTGCACATCAAAATTACAAATAATTTAAGACTTACATAAATGAAAAAACTAGTTTTATTTTCAGTGTTAATATTCGTTTTCTTCGGATGTAAAACTGAACAGAAAAAATCATCAGAAAAGCAAGAAAAACAACAAAATAAATTTGCTATTATAATTCATGGAGGTGCAGGTACTATTCTAAAAAAGAATTTATCACCAGAAAAAGAAGCCGCTTATATCGCAAAATTAACTGAAGCAATAAATGTTGGACATGAAATTCTAAAAAATGGGGGTACAAGTTTAGATGCTGTAGAAAAAACGATACATATAATGGAAAATTCGCCACTATTTAACGCAGGAAAGGGAGCTGTTTTTACAAATGATGAAACCAATGAAATGGATGCTTCAATTATGACAGGTAAAGACTTAAATGCAGGTGCTGTAGCAGGAGTTAAGAATATTAAAAATCCTATTTCTGCTGCTAGAAAAGTAATGACAAATTCTAACCATGTATTGCTTTCTGGTGCAGGCGCATCAGTTTTTGCAAAAGAGCAAGGTTTAGAAATTGTAGATCCGAGTTATTTTTATACTGAAAATAGGATGAAATCATTACAAAGAGTTAAAGAAAGAGAAGCAAATAAAACGGCTACTAAAAAAACAGCTTTTTATGATGCCGATATTAAAAATAGTAAATTCGGTACAGTAGGTTGTGTTGCTTTAGATAAAAATGGCAACATTACCGCAGGAACTTCTACAGGAGGAATGACTAATAAACGTTGGAATAGAATAGGAGATTCTCCAATTATTGGGGCAGGAACGTATGCTAATAATGCAACTTGTGGCGTTTCATCAACAGGTTGGGGAGAATATTTTATTAGAGGAATGGTAGCGCATGATATTTCTGCACAAATGGAATATAAAAAAGTTTCTTTACAAGAAGCGGCTCAAGATGTAATTCAAAATAAGCTCACAAAATTAGGAGGTACAGGAGGTATTATTGCCATCGATAAAAACGGAAATATGGTTTTTGAATTTAATACTGCAGGAATGTACCGTGCTTCTAAAAACGAAAAAGGAGAGTTATCAGTTAAAATTTATAAAGAATAAGCTAGCCACTCTTCTGGCATAGGAGCTAAGTCTAATTCTATATACTCAGATTTTATTTTTATCCCTAGTCTAGAAACTCTAGGAATAGAAAGGTTGATATTATTTCGCTTGTTTATGCGTTGTAAAACTTTGTTTATAGGCTCTTGGGCACATAAAACCAAGCTATTCATCATTGAATTAGATTCGATTTGTAAATCGAAAAAATCAACAAAAAACTTAGGAATATTATCTTGGTAGATAATCCATTGTGTGTATGTTTTCTTTGGTATTTCAAGAATTTCTTGGGTTCCTGATAAGGTTCTATAGGTTGATCGTTTAAATTCCATAAAACGGATATTATTAAGGGGTTTATAGTATAAGAAACAAAAAAATAGTAAAGTTACTTTTTATAGCAAATTTTATTATAAGAAAGAATAGGTGTTTTAATCATTAGAGAAATATGAATTATTAATTTACAAATTTTACTTCTCCGTTTTCACAAATTATATCTATGGGAGCAATAACAACAGCACAATCAGAAATAATTCCCCATTTTTTATTGAATATTTTTTCTAAAGTTGTATAGATTTCTACTTTTTTTAGAAAAGCAACTGTGTCTATATTTTTATGATATGCAATATAGTTCTGTGGTCCTCCACAGGCCTTAGAACCAATTGCTGTAAAATTCCAATCGGAGGAGTTTGTGCAAGAAACACTATTTGCAATTTCTTTAATTTCTGTTAATAAGGTTGTTAATTCTTGTCGATCTTCTTCTATAGTAGCACTTGTGTTTGTTTGACAAGACACGGTTAAGATTACAAGAAAAAAGGCTAATTTTATAAGTTTCATAATAATTCTATTGTCGTTTTACTATTAATTTATTTGTTGTTAACAAGTGTATTTCCCACTGAAAATCTCCTTGAAGGTAAGATGTAATAATATTTATAATATCATTTTCTTGTTGCCAATTTCCTTCGTAATTGTGAAAAGAAATTGGAGGTGTTCCACAAAAACCAGAAGAACGTTCTATAAAAACATCTCCGAGTTTAAAAGAGACGCCGCCTTTGTTTTCAGAAAAGTTACTGACCCTTTTAAAAGTTGTTGTGTTAGAATTATAGCTAACAAACTCCCAATTACCAAGTAATAAATTATCTGGGTTGTACGTTATGTCATTGTTTTCATTACAAGAGATTAGTGTGAAAGCTAAAAATAGTGAAAGAACTATTTTTAGTATTCGTAGTTTATTTGTTGATTCCATTTTTCTAAGTTTAAAATAATTTGACTATTTGTTGTTTGTAAGTTAGAAATATCAAAAGAAAACTCTTTAGTTACAATAGCTAAACAGACTTCAGTGTTTTCTAAAGCAAGTTTTAAAAAACGTTGTTCTGGTAGTGATTCTGCAATATTACTAGAATCTATTAAGGTTAATTTCCATGAATTTCCACTACAGCCACCAGAAGAAATTTTTACAATTAAACAGTTGTCTTTAATCTCTGCCTTAGTTATTGTGTAATTATTTGTATTTGTTGATGTAAATAATGAATTGTCTATTACAGCACTTTTTCCACAAAGTTCTCCTCCGTCTTCAATATTACAAGAAAGTAGTGTAAAGGTAATTATTACAAATAAAAAGTTTGTTAATTTTCCCATAATACAATTTTATTGGTTGCTTCATTTTCAAAATTAGGACAAGTATTTTCTCCTGAAATGCCTCCAAAAGTACAAATTACTTCTTTAGTACAACTATAAACAACTGTTTGGGTATCTGGACAATTTACACATCTGTCAATTAAAAAAACAGTGTTATTTTTATAAGTGTATTGCACAATTTTTACTTTGTGTACAAGGACTTGTATTTCAAAATTGGTTTTAATTTCTTTTAACCAAGCAATATCTTGTAAAGGATTGTTTGTTTTACAGGTAGTTACAACTTCGTCAGAATTATCATTACAAGAGAATAATATAAGAGTAATAAATATTGTTGATATTCGTAAAAATTTCCTCATAAAATATTTTTATTGATTACTTTTTTTCAATATATTGTACATATAATTTTACTTTTTCTTTATAAATTCTAATGAGTAATCTCCATTTTTTAGAATCATTTTTTTGTCAGTTAACTTTTTAATTTCATATACTTCATCATCAACAGACGAATTTTTATTACCGATACTTTTGGCAGTAAGAATTAATTTATTTCCTTCTAAACGCCACTTTTCATAAAGCAATGTACTCATGTTATCAGAGCGTGCAGTTCCATCTTCAAACATTGAGAAGTGAAGTGCAGCTTTTGAGGAGTCTAACCAAGAGCCTATCAAGAGTTTTTTATTGATAATTATACCAGATTTTTTTTGAACTGTTGTTTCTGTTTTCTTTTTATCATTTTTTATTTTTTGTTGTCTTTACAAGACCCGAAAAATATCAACACGCTAACTATTAGTAGTTTAAATAGGGTTTTAACTGTTATTCTCATTTGTTTTATTTTTATAATGTAAATATGTTTATTAACAAGCAACAAAAATGATACCAATAATACCTATTAAATAGTATTTTTGTAAAAGGTTTATGCAAAATACCATTTTTAACATACAAACATCAGAAGAATTTACAAAAGTAGCTTTACAGGTTTTTAAACATCAGTTTAACAACAATAAAGTATATCGTTCTTTTTGTGATTTACTATATGCACATCCGAGTGATGTGAAAAAAATAACAGAAATTCCGTTTTTACCAATTCAGTTTTTTAAAAGTAGAAAAGTAATTTCTTCTTCGGATGCTGTGCAAGAAACTTTTACCAGTTCTGGTACTACAGGAAGCGTAACGAGTAAACACTTTATAACAGACTTATCTTTTTATACGGAAAGTTACTTAAAAGGATTTCAACATTTTTACGGAAATATAGAAGAGTATGTAATTTTGGCTTTGTTGCCTAATTATTTAGAGCGAAAAGACTCTTCGTTGGTTTTTATGGTAGATAATTTAATTACAAAATCTAAAAACTCAGAAAGTGGCTTTTATTTGAATAATCTAGAAGATTTAGCCCAAAAATTAACAGTTTTAGATCAAAAAGGGCAAAAAATACTCTTAATTGGCGTTTCCTTTGCATTGTTAGATTTGATAGAAAAGCAACAATTTCAGCTAAAAAATACCCTAATTATGGAAACTGGTGGCATGAAAGGAAGACGAAAAGAACTCATTAGAAATGAATTACATCAGCAATTAAAAAACGGATTTGGCGTTACTGAAATCCATTCAGAATACGGAATGACAGAACTATTAAGTCAGGCATATTCAAAAGGAAACGGAGTTTTTAACACACCAAATTGGATGAAAATTTTAATTAGAGATACTGAAGATGCACTAACCATTTTATCCGAAGAAAAAACAGGAGGAATTAATGTAATTGATTTGGCAAACTATAACTCTTGTTCATTTATAGCCACACAAGATTTAGGAAAAATGTTCTCAGATAAGAGTTTTGAAGTTCTGGGTCGTTTTGATCATTCAGATATTAGAGGCTGTAATTTGATGGTGTATTAATGAACCAATCCTCTCTAAAAATTTTATTCTTTTTTATACGCTAAAAGGTCACTTGGTTGACAATCTAAAGCATTACAAATAGCTTCTAAAGTAGAAAACCGAATAGCTTTGGCTTTGCCCGATTTTAAGATGGATAAATTGGCGGTGGTTATCCCTATTTTTTCAGCCAAATCTTTACTTTTCATTTTTCGTTTGGCAAGCATTACATCTAAATTTACAATTATTGCCATGTCTAAATTGTTAAATCGTTTTCTTGTTTTAAACTGTAAGAAAACTCAAAGCTTTTACTAAAAAACAGGAAAAATACTCCGATAATGATTATAAAAAATGTTTTTATTTCTAAAACAGAAAATATAATATTTGCAATATATATCCATATATTTATTTGAATTATTTGTTGAAAAAACAATACGGTTATTAGTTTTGTAACTATTGAGAAAACACCAATAAAAACAAATAAAGAACCTGCCTTTTTAAAGTTTGGTGCAACAATTGTAGAGGAAAAGTTTAATTTTTCAAAAGATTTTACACTTTTTCTTAAATAATAAATAGCCAAAACAAATAAAGCATAATTGATAATATTTGAGAAAGGTAATAGGACGGCACCTTTTCCTAAAGGAGTTTTTAATAATGAAGAAAATGTATTAAAATACAGTTGTGTCATAGAATTAACCATATCATTAACGTTATATGCAATTAATAATAAAAGAAATCCAATTATTGGAAATAATAAAACCAAAGTATAGAGTATATTAATTAATTTTTTTAATGTTTTAGTCGTTTTCATAGTGTTAAAATTATATTGTTAAATTGTTTTCTTGTTTAGCAGTTTTGGCTATTTTAAACACTTCACTTAGAATTATAAAGAAAAATCCTAATGCTAAAAATAGAAATAAGGAAAAAGGAAAAAGGAATTTACCTCCTTTTTCTGTTATTTTTATTAAATCATAAATAAAGAAATAAATAAGGTTAACAATTGTTAAAAAAATTAATACAGTTCCTATATTTTGAAAATGTATAATAACCAAGCTATCAAAAGGTTTCTTATTTTTAAATAGGTCTATAACTTTTCTAAAAAGTGATAAGCAGTACATTGACAATGTTCCGTTTAATAGAAAATAAAGAAATAAATAGAATTTTGTTCCTAATGACATTGTTTTGATAGGAATCTCATTAATGGTAAAATCTGGAGAAATCCAATCAACCTTTAACAAAAAGGCAGTAAGTAGAAAAAAGAAAACGATATAACCAACAATTAAAGTAATCCACAAAAAATCTACTATAGCTTTTAAAATATGTATTTTTCTCATAATCAATTTTTTTAATGTTTTAGTCGTTTTTTATAGTGTTAAAATTATATTGTTAAATCGTTTTCTTGTTTAGCGGTTTTGGCTATTTTAAACACTTCGCTTAAAATCATAAAAAATAGGCCTAAGCATAAAATAATTATATGTTCATTTATTCCGATATTAAAAATTATCTTTTGTTTAAAATAGATTTTAGAAATGAAAGAAATAATTAATGTAAGTACTCCCCAAATGGATAATAAAACACCTATTTTTTGAAAGGTTTTGATGATGTAATCATCAAAAATTTTAAGTTGTAAAAAATAACGAAGCGTTTTTCTAAAAAGGTATAAACTGTATAATAAGAGTACATAAGATAGTAAAGAAACAGTAATTAGCAGTTGACCAAATAAAGAAGATCTAGATATTTTTACATTAAAAATTGTTAAAAAATCTTCTGAGTTTCCTTGATAATAAAATAGTATAAAAATAAACACAGGAATTATAATAAGAATTGGTATTGTAACAATCCACAAAAAATCTACTATAGCTTTTAAAATATGTATTTTTCTCATAATCAAAAATATTTAGATACTGCAAATATATAAAAATTATTGATAAACGATAATTTATTATTAAAAAAAGATAATAATATGTAAAAAAGTGAGGGGATGACTCAAAGTCATCCCCTCACTAAAACGGTATCATTACATTAATAATGATAGGCTTAAAAAAACTATTCTATGCAACTTTTAATAAAAAGTAATTCTTTTTACCACGTTGTAGCAATACATATTTATTAGCAATTAAATCATTAGAAGTAATTGTAAAACCTTCTTTTACCTTCTCTTTATTTACAGAGATTGAGTTTTCTTTTAAAGACCTACGCACCTCTCCGTTCGATTTTAAAAAGTTACTTTTAGCAGCAAAAGCTTCTATAATATCCAGCCCGTTAGCAATATCTTCTTTAGAAATAGTTGCTTGCGGTACACCATCAAAAACATCTAAAAAAGTTTGTTCATCCAATGCTTTTAAATCCTCCGAAGTAGATTTTCCAAATAAAATATTAGATGCTTTTATAGCATTGTTATAGGCTTCTTTTCCGTGAGTCATAATGGTAACCTCTTCGCCAATTTTCTTTTGTAATAAGCGTAAATGAGGCGCTTCTTTATGTTCTAAAATTAAAGACTCAATGGTTTCTTTGTCTAAAAAAGTGAAGATTTTAACGTATTTTTCTGCATCTACATCGCTTGCATTTAGCCAATATTGGTAAAATTTATAAGGAGATGTTCTCTCGGCATCTAACCACACATTACCACCTTCTGTTTTTCCGAATTTTGTACCGTCTGCTTTGGTTACTAACGGAACTGTAATTGCATAAGCTTTTCCTCTTGCTTTTCTACGGATAAGTTCTGTTCCTGTGGTAATATTTCCCCACTGATCAGAACCTCCCATTTGTAATTTACAGTTTTTTTCTTTGTATAGATGATAAAAATCGTAGCCTTGAAATAATTGATAGGTAAATTCGGTAAAACTCATTCCTACAGAAGACTCAGAGCTCAATCTTTTTTTAACCGAATCTTTCGCCATCATATAGTTTACAGTAATATGTTTCCCTACATCACGCACAAAATCGATTAAAGAAATATCTTTCATCCAATCATAATTATTAACCAATTCGGCTTTGTTATCCGAAGCAGCATCAAAATCTAAAAAACGCTCTAATTGGGCTTTTACACCTGCAATATTTTTAGCCAAAGTAGCTTCGTCTAACAAATTGCGTTCTGCTGATTTTCCACTCGGATCACCTACCATTCCTGTGGCACCACCAATCAAAGCAATCGGATTATGACCGGATAATTGAAAGTGTTTTAAAATGAAAATTTGTACCAAACTACCAATATGTAGCGAATCTGCAGTGGGATCAAAACCAATATAACCAGCTGTTTTATTTTCTAATAAATAGTTTTCGGTTTCTGGCATAATATCGTGCAATAGCCCTCTCCAACGTAATTCTTCTACAAAGTTTTTCATTTCTGATAATTTATTTTATGGCTACAAAGATACTTTTCTATTGTAAAAAAAACTATTTTCGTTGTATGATTTTAGTTACTGGAGGCACAGGTTTGGTGGGCGCACATTTATTGTATCATTTAACTACAAAGAATGATATAATAAGAGCTATTTATCGCTCTAAAGAAAAGATAGAATTAGTTAAAAAAGTTTTTTCTTTTTATACAGATGATGTTTCTCATCATTTCTCAAAAATAGAGTGGATACAAGCAGATATTACAGATATTCCGTCATTAATTCCTGTTTTTGACGCCATTGATTATGTATACCATTGTGCTGCGTTAATTTCTTTTGATCCGAAGGATTATTTAGAAATGCGAAAAACAAACATTCAAGGAACTGCCAATATTGTTAATTTTTCTGTGGATGCAAAAGTAAAAAAACTCTGTTTTGTAAGTTCAATAGCAACTATTGGCGATTCAATTGACGGCAATACAATTACCGAAGAAAACGAACGAAATGAAGAAATAAAAAACTATGGCTATTCTATTACAAAATTCGGTGCAGAAATGGAAGTTTTTAGAGGAAGTCAAGAAGGGATAGATGTAGTGGTTGTAAATCCTGGAGTAATTTTAGGTGGTGGTTTTTTTAACACTGGTTCGGGTACATTGTTTACAAAAGTAGATAACGGAATGCCTTTTTATACCGAAGGTATTACAGGTTTTGTAGGTGTAGAAGATGTGGTAAAAGCAATGATTAATTTGGTAAAATTGCCTATAAAAAACGAACGGTTTATTTTAGTTGCTGAAAACAAATCTTTCAAAGAAATTTTCTTTGCCATTGCCGATGGATTGGGTAAAAAAAGACCAAAATATAAGGTTGGGAAACTTATAACTTCTATTATTTGGCGATTGGATTGGGTGTTTACAAAAATTACTAGAAAAAAACCTTTTCTAACCCAGCAATCTGCAAAATCTGCGCATTCTAAGACTTTTTACTCCTCAGAAAAAATTAAAAAACAATTAGATTTTGAGTTTACAAATATTGATAAGGTGATTGTAAAAACGAGTAAACAGTTTATTCTTTAAGTAAGTTTTCTACAGGTTCTTCTAATGCAGAAGCTATTTTATATAAAGTAAGCAAAGTAATATTTCGTTTTCCAGCCTCTATGTTATTGTAACTGCTTTTATCAAATAAGCAACGATATGCAACTTCATTTTGACGCAACCCCTTTTCTAACCGTATCGATTTTATTCTTTTTCCTAAAGAAAGTAAAATTTGAGTCTCTTTATGTTTATCGTCAAGCACAATGCGATATTCATTATAAATGACCGAAAAAAGTTACAATACAATTCAACTTTAAAAATATTTTACTATATTAGCAATCAAATAATTGCAATTATGGTTAAGATGCTATGAAAGACCATAAAAATTCATAGAACATTTTTTATCAATTAACAACTTATATTATTAAATTAGAGAGATATTTCTTTTTTGTAATAGAAGTACTTAAATTCAATTAATATGAAAAAACACAAAAGTTATTTAAAATTTGGTATATTTCTTTTTGGAATTGCTCTACTTCTCTTTAACTGCCAAACAGAAACTTTTACTGAAGAAAAAGAATTAATATTTAAAACAGTTCCTGTTTCTAATATGCAAAGGCACTTTGTACATTATAAAAAAAGAATCAATGCTTTAAATGGTTATTTACAGAGAGATGAAGATGACACTTTGCAAATAGATGTAGATTGGAATACTGTAAACCAAGAAGAATTAGACTTTACAGATGCATTACTTACCAATGTAGAAGCAGAATTAAACATAGAAACTGAAAATAATATCCGTTTAATTTATATTAATATAAATAGTGTTAACTTCGGAGCGATAGAAACCACCAAGGCAGAAGAAAATTTTGATAATGGGAAGTTAAAAAAAGGTAAAATATATTATCATTTGTTTGATGGTACGTTTTTTGACGCATATAAAATAGAAAACGGAATTGTAACCAAAAGATTAGTACCTAAAAACAATGTAAATACGGCTAGTTTTTTATCTTTCTTTTTGTTATTTCAAAATAGTGATGATGATTGTGATGAAAACCTAGACCCAAACTCTACATTTTGTGATAACGAGTTAGATGAGGTAACAGTAACAACTTCTGGCGGAGGAGGGTCTTCTTCTATTTTTTATGTCGGTTATTACTACCCCGATTTTCTTGAGATAGAAGAAGGGGCTAGTGGCGGTGGCGGTGGAAATAATAGTTCTGGTCCACCTTGCCCAAATGGACAAACAAAAGATAGAAATGGTAATTGTGTTACGCAACCTTGTAAAGATAACCTTTCTAACAAAGCAGACCCATTACAACAAATGCAAATATTAGGGTCTAAACAAAACGGAATACCTGGAGGGCGTTATGGTAATGGTAGAGGGCGCTTTCATGATGGAACAGATTTAAGCGGAAGTGTAGGTACTCCTATTTTTGCAATGTATAGCGGTGTAGTGGCTCAATACCCTTACGCGAACTCCCATGAACAAGGTGTTAAATATAGGCAAATTGGTAATAATGGAAATAGAGCAGGTAATAGAGTGTATATCAACTCTACTTTTGGTGGAGACAATTATCAATTTGGGTACTGGCACATGTCTGAGGTTGTAGTTGACCAAGGAGATTATGTAAGCCAAGGGCAAATTATAGGGTATATGGGAACAACTGGGAATGCAAATAGTGATGGTTCTAATGGAACTCATGTACATATTAGAGGGCGAAAAAACGGACAACCTTACGACCCAGAAAATAGTTTTTCAGCAGATCTAGATGATAACGGAAAAGACACAAACACAAACGACTGTAATAATTAAAAACATAAAATGATGAAATTAAAAATAATTTTACTACTAACTCTTTTGAGTAGTACTATAACAACATGCCAAGGACAAAATCAAACAGTTTTTTATGAACTAGACGAAATAGAAATATTTGTTGGCGAGTGGGAGTTATTAGCTCCTTACAACCACACCGAGTTTTTACAAAAAGTAGGGAGTGCACATACCAAATTTACTGACAAACATGCCTACCCAGAATTTCAATGGGAAGAATATGAGTACGAATTTAATGCCTCTTTGATTATGTTTAGCCAAAATGAAATTGCGGATATCTTTATTAGAGACGCATCTCTTTCTATCAATGGAATAAAAATAGGAGATTCTATAGATAAAGTAAAACAAGAATTTAGTAAATGGAATGCTAATGGTATTAATGAAAAAACTAGAATAACTATTTGGTATGGAGATTTTCCACTTTCTTTTTATTATAGCCCTATAACTAATAAAATAAGTAAGATTACTTATATTGTTCCTTTGTAATTATAATAAAAGTTTAAAATCTACCTTAAAGTTAGTTATAAATACAATAATTGTTATTTTAAGGTAGGTTTTATAAGTCTCATTTTTTTTCTTTTCAACATCTCTTTTTTAATTTTAGGAAGTTTTTCTATTTCATAATTTTTTTTAAATTTTTCTCTAAATTTCGATTTAGTAGCTTCTAAAGAATCCTTACGAATAGAATCATTATGCTTTTTTAGAACAACGTATTTTTTTTGATTTTTCTCTAAGTTATTTTTTACTGCGGTAAAAATTGCTTCATATTCATCAATTTTAGACGTATAATAGACATTGCTTTTTTTAAAACGAGCAGTATCTATTTTGTACATATCATATACCAGTGGCATATAATTTATTTTTTCTAGGTGTTTATTTTTTACATGTTTTGAAGAGTTTGCCAAAAGCATATCGGTAATTAATAATACCATAGTGTCCTTCGGGATCAAATCTTTAGGTTTTTTATAAATGGTGTTACTTGTGCACGAAGCAAGTAAGAGAATACTTAAAAAGAAACTGATTTTTTTCATCATTTATCTATCAAACGTTAATCTTTTTCCTTTTATTTTATCATTGAATTCTCCATGCTCGAACATTAAATTTCCGTTTACAAAGGTATGTGTTATGGTGCTTGAAAACTCAGTCCCTTCAAACGGAGACCAACCGCATTTGTACAATATATTTTCTTTAGAAACAGTTTGTTTTTTGTCAACATCAACCAAAACTAAATCAGCATAAAAACCTTCTTTTATAAACCCTCTTTTTTCTATTTGATAAATTTTTGCAGGATTATGACACATTTTTTCTACGGCTTTTTTAATAGAAATTATTTTGTCTTTTACCTTTTCTAAAATTGCTAACAAAGCATGTTGTACTAACGGACCGCCACTTGGGGCTTTGGTATATACATTATCTTTTTCTTCTAGCGTATGTGGCGCATGGTCTGTCGCTATAATATCAATTCTATCATCTAACAAAGCTTTCCATAAACCATCTTTGTCTTTTTGCGTTTTTACTGCAGGATTCCATTTTATAAACGTTCCTTTTTTATTATAATCATCATCTGTAAACCATAAATGATGTACGCAAACTTCGGCAGTAATTTGTTTTTCTTCTAAAGGAATATCATTTCTAAATAAATGTGTTTCTTTTTCGGTTGATAGATGAAAAACATGCAAACGTGCGCCTGTTTTTTTTGCCAATTCTATCGCTTTTGAAGACGATAAATAACAAGCTTCTTCGCTTCTAATAATTGGGTGATATTTTATAGGAATGTCATCTCCAAACTCCTTTTTGTACTTCTCAGTATTTTTTCTGATAGTTGCCTCATCTTCACAATGAACAGCAATTAGCATTTTTGTGGATGAGAATATTTTTTCTAGCACTTCTTGGTTGTCTACCAACATATTTCCTGTAGATGAGCCTAAAAATAATTTAATAGCAGCAACTTCCTTCGGATTTGTTTTGAGTAATTCCTCTAAATTATCGTTTGTGCCACCAAACATAAAAGAGTAATTTGCGTACGATGTTTTTGCAGCAATTTTAAATTTATCTTCTAATAATTTTTGTGTAGTTGCTTGCGGAACGGTATTTGGCATTTCAATGAACGATGTAATTCCACCCGCAATTGCCGCCTTACTTTCGGTAGCAATATTTGCTTTATGTGTTAAACCAGGTTCTCTAAAATGTACTTGATCATCAATAAAACCAGGAAGTAATAATTTCCCTTTTGCATCAATTATTGTTACATTTTTTGAAGGAGTAATAGTTGCTGAAATTTCTTTTATAATTTCATTTTCAATCAATACATCGCCTTTAAAAACGATATTTTCATTAACTATTTGTGCATTTTTTATAAGGTAATTCATCATATTCCGCGTATTCGCATTTTTATAACACCAAATAAGGCTTCGTAAATAATACTTCCATCCATTTTAGAAGTTCCTAAAGCTCTATCGGTAAAAATAACTGAAATTTCTTTTATTTTAAATTTGTGTTTCCAAGATTTGAATTTCATTTCTATTTGAAAAGCATATCCAATAAATTTTATGTTATCAAAATTAATGGTTTCTAAAACCTTTCTTTTATAGCAAACAAAACCTGCAGTAGTATCGTTTATAGGGATTCTTGTAACAAGTTGTACATATTTTGAGGCAAAATAAGAAAGTAATAATCGTTTCATATCCCAATTTACCACATTTACTTGATTGTTTACATATCGAGATCCAACAGCAACATCAAAATCATCATTTTTACAAGTGTTGTATAGTTTTTCTACATCATTGGGGTTGTGAGAAAAATCGGCATCCATTTGTATGATATAATCATACTTTTTTGCCAATGCCCATTTAAATCCATGAATATACGCAGTTCCTAGCCCGTGTTTTCCTTTTCTGTTTTCTAAAAAAAGACGATTTGAAAATTCTGATTGTAATGTTGTTACAATAGTTGCTGTTTTGTCTGGAGAACTATCATCAACCACTAAAATATCAAACGCTTTTTTTAAAGAAAAAACAGCTCTAATAATAGCTTCTATATTTTCTTTTTCGTTGTAAGTAGGGATAATTATTAATGCGTTTGACATACGATAAAAATATTCTAAAACAATGAAGGCAAATATACGTCAATTAATCACTAAATTTGTGTTAAACATTCAAAGCTAAAACAATAAATGCAATCGATACCAAGAACGTTACTTTCTAATGATTGGATACTATTAATGCTTCTTTTTGCATTGATATTACTTTTAATTTTAAAAGTAATAGATCCTCAAAAATTAAAAGGCCATGTTTTTGCTATTTTTAATAAAGGCTTTATAGAGATTGGCTCAGAGCAGAAAACAGCTGTTTTTTCTTTGTTTTATGGCATATTATTTTTATTTTCTACAATTGTTTTTTCACTGACTCTTTTATTATTGCTAGATGAGTATTTAGAGGTTTCTATACCAAGAAAATTGTTGTTTTTTGCTGTTTTTTTTCTTTTTCTTTTTAAGTTTTTTTTAGAATTTTTAGTAAGTAGTGTTTTACTTATTAAAAAGGATGTTTACTATTTTTTATTTTCAAAAAAGAGTTATTTATATACTATTTCATTTGCCTTTTTTGTGCTGCTTGTTTTACATGTTTTTAGCATTAAAAACAGTGTCTTTTTAGCAGTAACTTCTCTTGCGTTATTTAGTATTCAATTTATTGCACATTTAGTAAATAACAAAAACCTGATTTTAAGCAACTTATTTTATTTTATTTTGTACCTTTGCGCCTTTGAAATAGCACCGCTATTTATACTGTTGAAATGGATTTCTTAATTTAAAAAAAGAGCATATGAAAGTGAAAACTATTTTGGTGTCTCAGCCAGAACCAAAAACAGAAACATCACCTTATTTTGATTTATCAGAAAAACAAAAAGTAAAGATAGATTTTCGTTCATTTATACATGTAGAAGGTATTTCTGCAAAAGAGGTGCGATTACAAAAAATAGATTTAAGCGATTTTTCTGCGATTATTTTAACTAGTAGAAACGCTGTAGATCATTATTTTAGGATTGCCGAAGAAATGCGTTTTAAAGTGCCAGATTCGATGAAGTATTTTTGTCAATCTGAAGCTGTTGCATATTATTTGCAAAAATATGTTGTGTATAGAAAACGTAAAATTTATGTAGGAAAAAGAACATTTGCTGAAATGACAAAATTGATAAAAAAACACAAATCAGAAACTTTTTTATTACCATGTTCAGACAAACTAAAATCTTTAATCCCTACTGAATTAGATAAGTTAGATGTAAAATGGACACGCGCTGATTTATATAAAACCGTAGTAAGTGATTTATCAGATTTATCAGATGTTTTTTATGATATTTTAGTGTTTTTTAGCCCATCAGGAATCGATTCTTTATTTAAGAATTTTCCAAATTATGAGCAAAAAACCACAAGAATTGCCGTGTTTGGTAATACAACCGTAAAGGCAGCTACCGAGGCTGGTTTAAAATGTAATATTATGGCGCCATCACCAGAAATGCCATCAATGACAATGGCGTTAGAGAAATATATTATAGAAGCCAATAAAAGAAAATAAGTAATTTTAATTACTATATAAAAAACCGAGGAAATTTCTTCGGTTTTTTTTATGCAAATAAAGTAGCAAAAGCCTCTTCAATTTTCCCCACCAAAATAAGCTTAATGGAATGTTTTTTAGACACAATTTTATTGTATTTTGAAGCTACAAAAGATGTATAGCCCAATTTTTCTGCCTCTAAAATACGTTGATCTATTTTAGAAACAGGTCTAATTTCTCCTGCCAAACCAACCTCTGCAGCAAAACAAACTTTTGGAGAAATGGCAATGTCTTGATTAGACGATAAAATAGCCGCAACAACGGCCAAATCTATCGCAGGATCATTTACATTTATACCGCCAGTAATATTTAAAAATACATCTTTTGCCCCGAGCTTAAAACCTGCTCGTTTTTCTAAAACCGCCAAAATCATATGCAATCGTTTTAGATTGTAACCAGTGGTAGAGCGTTGTGGTGTTCCGTACACTGCGGTAGAAACCAAGGCTTGAATCTCAATCATTAAGGGTCGTACACCTTCTAATGTAGAGGCAATAGCTGTTCCGCTTAAATCGGCATCTTTTTTAGAAATTAATATTTCCGAAGGATTGGAAACTTCTCGCAAACCATCAGAAAGCATTTCGTAAATACCGAGTTCTGCCGTTGAGCCAAATCGGTTTTTTTGTGAGCGTAAAATTCGATATGTATGATTTCTATCTCCTTCAAATTGCAAAACAACATCTACCATATGTTCTAAAATTTTAGGACCCGCAATGCTACCTTCTTTATTAATATGACCAATTAAAATAATAGGCGTTGCAGTTTCTTTAGCAAATTTTATCAATTCTGCGGATGTTTCTCTGATTTGAGAAATGCTTCCTGGGGATGCTTCTATAGAGTTTGTGTGTAATGTTTGTATGGAATCGATAACCAAAACTTCTGGTTGTACTTCTTCTATATTTTTGAAGATGTTTTGTGTGTTTGTTTCAGTCAAAATCAAACAATTAGAGTTTTTTCCTTGCAATCGTTCTGCACGCATTTTTATTTGCGATTGACTTTCCTCGCCAGAAACATACAATACTTTTTGATTGATTTTTAAGGCAACCTGTAATATTAAAGTTGATTTACCAATACCAGGTTCACCTCCTAAAAGTGTAACCGAACCCTTTACTAAACCACCTCCTAAAACAGTGTCTAGTTCGTTATTATTCGTGGAAATCCGTTCTTCGGGATTGAGTTGAATATCTTCAATTTTTAACGGAATAGATTTCGTTTTTGCAGTTGTTGCTTGTTTCCAACTCCGTTTTTCTTCTTTTTGAATTACTTCTTCTACAATAGTATTCCACTCATTACAAGTAGTGCATTTACCTGTCCATTTTGCATGTTGTGTGCCGCAATTTTGACAAAAAAAAGTTGTTTTTACTTTTGACATTACTTAAGAAAATTGATACTTACAAAGTAAAGGAAAATTACTTGTCTTTATTATAAATCGGTAAAAAGATAAATGCTAGTCCACCAAAAAAGATAATCATAGCAGTTTGCGCACTCCACATAATCCACCCAAAAGCACTTGCAGGTTCTTCAGCGATGCCAAAGAGAGCAAAAGCGCCAGCCACCGCTACAGGGTACAAACCTATACCGCCATTAGTGGCAGCAATTGCAAATCCGCCAGCAATAAAACCGATTAAAATAGCTCCTAACGGAACTTGTAATCCTTCAATTGCAGGTATTGTTGCCCAAAACATAGCAACATACATTGCCCAAATAAATACGGTATGGAAAATAAATGCCCACTTTTGTTTCATTTTAAAAATACTGGTAACACCTTCAATTAAACCTGTTACAAACGTTTTTACTTTTAATAAAAACCCTGATTTTGCTTTGTTTACAAAGAAGATAAAAATTCCAAAAACAAGAATTAATCCTATTAAAAGAACAATAATTTTTGTTGGGTCGAAGTTTTTGGTGAGCAACTCATAAATAAAATCAAACTGTACAAAAAGTGTGATTAGAATGATGATCAGCATCATAATTAAATCAGCAATTCTTTCTGCAACAATAGTTCCGAAACCTTTTTCAAACGGAATCCCTTCATAGTTAGACATTACTGCCGCTCTAGAGATTTCTCCTGCTCGTGGTACTGTGTAGTTTACCAAATATGCAATTAAAACAGCCATTACGCTATTCGGAAACTTAGGTTTAAAACCTAAAGGTTCTAGCGTAAACTTCCATCTGTAAGCCCGAGATAAATGGCTTAAAACTCCGAAGGATAATCCGAAAGCAATCCACCAATAATTAGCATCTTTAAAATATTGTACTAAAGTGGTGATTGATATTTTTGAGAGTGAGTACCAAACAAGTAACACCCCTAAAAGTAGCGGTAAAAATGTTTTTAATGATTTTTTTATTGAAAAACTCAAAATCTAAGTAAGCGTATTGTCTGCTTCGTTAGGAAAAACTAACGATGGTTTAAATTTTTTGGCTTTTTTCAATTTCATAAAAGCATATACAATTAAAATAAGCACATCGCCTACAGCAACTCTTCTAGAGGCGGCACCATTTAAAGTGATTTCCCCGCTTCCTCTTGGTCCAGGAATTGCGTAGGTTTCTAAACGTTCGCCATTATTATTATTTACAATTTGCACACGCTCACCTTCAATAATCTTGGCGGCATCCATTAAATCTTCATCAATGGTAATGCTCCCTATATAATTTAAATCGGCACCCGTTACTTTAACGCGGTGGATTTTAGATTTTACTACTTGTACTAACATATTGCAAAAATAGACTTTTTTTTATTATTATTTTGTGAGTCGGATGTTGTCAATTAATCGAATTTCTCCTGCAAATACGGCAATAAATGCTCTGTATTTTTTCTTTGGATGAATTTCAGTAGCTGTTTCTAAGGTTTTTTCATCTGCAATAGTAAAATATTCTAACACTAACAACGGGTGGTTTTTAAATTTTTTCTCTACCCATTCGGTTATTTCTATAGCATTTTTTCTTTCAATTTTTTTCTTGGCTTTTTTAAGTATTTTGTAAATAAAAGGAGCCGTTTTTCTATATTCTTTAGTCAGTCTTGTATTTCGAGAACTCATTGCCAACCCATCTTTTTCTCTAAAAATTTTACACCCTTTAACTTTTACATCAAGCTGCTTTTTTTCAACCATTTTTTTGATAATTTGCAGTTGTTGAAAATCTTTTTCTCCAAAATAAGCTTTGTCGGGTGTTATAATTTCGAATAGCGTTTTTACAATGGTTCCTACTCCATCAAAATGACCCTCTCTAAATTTTCCTTCCATTTGATGTTCTAATCCATCGAATTCGAATTTTTCTGAGACAATATTTTTGTTATAAATTTCATCTACCGAAGGCGAAAATAACACATCGCAATGAACACTTTTTAATAGTGAAATATCGTTTTCTAAGGTTTTAGGGTATTTTATCAGATCCTCTTTGTTATCAAACTGTGTAGGGTTTACAAAAACACTGACCACAACAATATCATTTTTTTGTTGTGCCTTTTTAATCAATGATAAATGCCCTTTGTGTAAAGCTCCCATTGTGGCAACAAATCCAATAGATTTTTTTTCAACTCTTTTGCTTGATAAATAGGTTTTTATAAGCGCTCTTTCTTTAAAAATTTTCATAAAACACAAATGTAAAGTGTGCGCAAACTTACCATTTTAACATGATATTAGCATATTAATTTGTATTTTTGCGTTCTTAATAAAAGAGATTGATTTAATGAAGGATAAGAGAATTTTATACGTTTCATCGGAAGTTGCACCGTACTTGCCAGAAACACAGTTATCTTCAACAGCATTTAATGTTGCAAAAAACGCCCATTCTAAAGGGGTACAAACACGTATTTTTATGCCAAGGTTTGGGGTAATTAATGAGCGAAGACATCAGTTGCACGAAGTAATTCGTTTATCAGGTATGAATTTGATAATCAACGATATGGATATACCGTTAATTATTAAAGTTGCCTCTATTCCGAAAGAAAGAATGCAAGTTTATTTTATTGATAATGAAGAGTACTTTAAACGAAAAGCTGTTTTTACAGATGAAGATGATAAGTTGTTTTCTGACAATGATGAGCGTGCAATTTTTTTTGCTAAAGGAGTTGTAGAAACTGTAAAAAAATTAAACTGGGCACCAGATATCATCCATATTCATGGTTGGATGGCCTCATTATTGCCACTTTACTTAAAGGAATTTTATAAAGAAGAGCCATTATTTACTGAAAGTAAAATAATTATTTCAATATATAATGATGAATTTGAAGGGGTGTTAAATAAAGGTTTAGCAAACAAAATTAGGTTTGACAAGATTGATGAAGAGAAAATAACAAGAGTTAAAACTCCTAATCATACCAATATATTAAAAAGCGCTATAGAAAATTCTGATGCAATTATTAAAGGGAGTGAGGATCTATCTGAAGAGACTATTTCTTTTATCGAAAGTCAAAACAAACCAACTTTAGAGTTTCAATCAGAAGAGAATTTAAAAGAATCATATTTAAACTTTTATACTGAATTAATCAGTTAAAAAAAATCAACAAATTAGCGTGAAAAATTTTATAAAAAAAAGTGTATTTTCAGGAATAGTATTGTTTATTTTTTCAGGAATTATTTCTTGTGAAAAGGACTTTACAGATATAGGAACTTCAATTATTAACAATTCAGAGTTTAGTACTAAAGATACTATTTTAGAAGTTATTGTTACTAGTGCGCCAATTACTAGTGTTAGGGCAGGTGGATTAAGCCTTCAGGGAAGAGAACTGGGACAATACTTATTAGGAGTATATAATAACCCTAATTATGAGAAGATAGAGGCCTCAATTGTTTCTCAATTAGCAATCTCTACAAGTTTTAAAATAATTGAAACTTTAAAAATAACTGATACAACTTCTGTTCATACAGAGTTAGATGCGGTTATTTTAAGAATACCATATCAAGCTACATTAAACTCAAAAACAGAAGAGTATAGATTAGATTCAATAATTGGAGACAGAGAAGTCCCGTTTACATTAAACGTATATGAGTTAAGTACATATTTACATTCGTTAAATCCTTCTAATCCAACTCAAGGAAACACATATCAATCAGATGATATGTACACTACAATAGGTTCTCCGTTAAATATTGATGTAGACTATCAGTTTATACCAAATAAAAACGACACCATGTTTGTGTTTGATAGAAAACTAAGCACAGGAGCAACATTTAAAGATACCATTAAATTAATTAAAAGTGCTCCTTTTGCAAGAATTCCTCTAAATAAGGCTAAATTTCAGGAATTTATGGATAATTATGATTCTTCGGAGTTTGACTCTCAAGACGCTTTTAATGATTATTTTAGAGGAGTAATGTTGAGAGCAACAGGAAATGATGGGTCTCTACTTTCCTTAAAATTTTCTAAAGCCACCAACCCTTCAATTGAATTGTATTTTACAAATACAATTACATTAGATGCCACAGGAGCAGTTTTAGACACTGTAAAAAAGAATCATTCTTTTCAACTTTCAGGGATAAAGAATAGTGTATATGAGATGACTGCAGGAAATGGAACAACAAATAATAATTTTGTAATTCAAGGAACTGCAGGAAACATGGGTGAAATTGAAATATTTGGTCAAGATGTAGATGCAAACGGAATTCCTGATCAAATAGATGAACTACGACCAAAAAATTGGTTAATTAATGACGCTTCACTAACATTTTATGTAGATCAAAATGTTGTTGCTTTCGATACAATTACAACACCATACAGATTGTTTTTATATAAAAACGGAACAAAACCAAGTCAAATAAAAGATATGTTAAGTGAGGGTTTTGATCTAGTAGGTGGGAAAAGAGAACTTTCTGATGATAAAAAGCCAAATAAATATACATTTAGAATTACAGACTATGTGTCTGATTTATTAAGTGGAAAAACAGATTACGCACCTGTTTTAGGTTTAAAAGTATTTAATCCAACAGATGGACCAGCTTCTGCAATTGATACAGTGATTAAAACCTACAATTGGAATCCCAAAACGGTGATGTTATTAAATCATCAGTCAGCAAACGGAATAAGAAGAGCACAGTTAAAAATATCGTACACAGAAAAGAAATAATCAATAATTAAAAGAAAAAGCTATGTGTGGAATTACAGGTTATATAGGTTATAGAGATGCCTACCCAATTGTTATTAATGGCTTAAAGAGGTTAGAATATAGAGGGTATGATAGTGCCGGAATTGTAATGTTTGATGGAAAGAATATCAATTTATCTAAAACCAAAGGGAAAGTAGCCGATTTAGAAAAACTTACCAAAACAGATTCAAAAAGAAAACAAGGAAAAATAGGTATTGGTCATACTCGTTGGGCAACTCACGGAGTTCCTAATGATGAAAATTCCCACCCGCATTTTTCTGAATCAGGGAGTTTAGTGATTGTTCATAATGGAATTATAGAGAATTATGATACATTAAAAAAAGAATTAATTTCTCGTGGATATTCTTTTCAAAGTGATACAGATACAGAGGTTTTAATTAACTTGATAGAAGAAGTAAAAAAACAAGAAAACTGTAAGTTAGGAAAAGCAGTACAAATTGCATTAACCAATGTAATTGGTGCCTACGCAATTGCTGTTTTTGATAAGGAAAAACCTAATGAAATTGTTGTTGCTCGTCTTGGAAGTCCAATTGCTATTGGTGTTGGAAAAGATAATAAAGAATTTTTTATAGCTTCGGATGCATCACCTTTTGTTGAATTTACAAAAAACGTGATTTATTTAGAAGATGAAGAAATGGCGGTAATTAAACTAGACCGAGAAGTAAGAGTTCGTAAAATTATGGATGATTCTTTGGTTGATGCCAATATTCAAGAGCTTCAAATGAGTTTAGATCAGATAGAAAAAGGTGGTTATGATCATTTTATGCTAAAAGAAATTCATGAGCAACCAAAAGCGATCATTGATACTTATAGAGGAAGAATGCTTCCTGATAAAAGCATGATTAAAATGGCAGGAGTTGATGATAATTTATCAAAATTTTTAAATGCTGATAGAATTATTATTGTTGCCTGTGGTACTTCTTGGCATGCAGGTTTGGTTGGAGAATATTTATTTGAAGAATTATCTCGTATCCCTGTAGAAGTAGAATATGCATCAGAATTTAGATATAGAAACCCTATTATTACATCAAAAGATGTGGTGATTGCTATTTCTCAATCAGGAGAAACAGCAGATACGTTAGCGGCAATAAAATTAGCAAAAGAAAAAGGAGCATTTGTTTTTGGAATCTGTAATGTTGTTGGCTCATCAATAGCAAGAGAAACACACGCAGGAGCTTATACACATGCTGGTCCAGAAATAGGAGTGGCATCAACAAAAGCTTTTACAACACAAATAACGGTACTTTCTTTAATAGCTTTAAAATTAGGAAAAGAGAAAGGAAATTTATCAAATTCTGTGTTTAATTCTTATTTGCATATGATGCAATTGATTCCTGAAAAAGTTGAAAAACTATTGCAAATAGAAGAGAAAGTAAAGCATATTGCTTCTATATATAAAGATGCAACAAATTGTTTGTATTTAGGAAGAGGGTTTAATTTCCCAGTGGCTTTAGAAGGCGCTTTAAAATTAAAAGAGATTTCATATATCCATGCAGAAGGCTATCCTGCTGCAGAAATGAAGCATGGACCCATCGCTTTGATTGATGAAAATATGCCTATTTTTGTAATTGCGACAAACAGAGGACATTATGAAAAGGTAGTAAGTAATATTCAAGAAATAAAATCTCGTAGCGGTAAAATTATAGCGATTGTTACTGAAGGAGACACACAAGTAAAAGAGATTGCAGACCATGTAATTGAAATACCTGATACAGAAGAAGTCTTTACTCCTTTGTTAACTACAATCCCGTTACAATTATTATCGTATCATATTGCGTTGATGTTGGGTAAAAATGTAGATCAACCAAGAAATTTAGCAAAAGCTGTTACTGTTGAGTAACAATTAGCTTTCAAAAACAACAAAGCCCAACTTATTCAGTTGGGCTTTGTTGTTTTTGAAAGCATATAAAAAATGTTAAAACATTTCCTTAATATTCGTTGCAAATAGTTTTACAGAAATTGCTAGTAAGATTACTCCAAATATTTTTCTAATGATTTTAATTCCATTAGGTCCAATAAACCGTTCAATTTTAGAAGATGTTTTTAAAACCACATAAATTAAAATTACATTTAGTAAAACAGCAACAATAATGTTTTCTAAATAGTACTCAGCACGCAAAGAAAGTAAAGTTGTTAAACTACCAGGGCCTGCAATTAAAGGGAATGCTAATGGAAAAACAGAAGCGGTAATGCTAGCGCTAGCATCCTCATCATCTTTATAAAGTGTAATTCCTAAAATCATTTCTAAGGCAATAAAAAAGAGAATAAAAGCACCTGCAACAGCAAAAGAATTTACATCAATTCCGATTAAATTTAATAAACTTTTTCCTAAAAAAAGAAAAACAATCATAATAAATAAAGCTATTATTGATGCTTTTTCAGATTGAATATGTCCTACTTTTTTACGTAAATCTATAATAATAGGAATGTTTCCTACAACATCTATTACTGCAAATAAGATCATAAAAGCAGTAAAAATTTCTTTAAAATTAAAATTCATAACTCGTTGTTTTTTTGGGTGCAAAACTAATTAACTTAGTTTACATTAACACAAAGATATAGAAAAAAATAAGTGTATTTTTGTCAAATGTTTCAACTAGGAAAAACAATCGTTTCGGAAGATTTGATAGAAAAAAAATTTGTTTGTAATTTATCTGCATGCAAAGGTGCTTGCTGTATTGATGGCGAAGCAGGTGCTCCATTAGAGAAAGAAGAAACAGAAATTCTTGAAAAAATTTATCCAAAAATTAAACCTTTTTTGCGAAAAGAAGGAATTGCATCCATAGAAAAACAAGGAACTTGGGTAACAAGTGATTTTGATGAATTAGAAACACCTTTAATAGACAATGCAGATTGTGCCTATGTAATTTTTGATGAAAACAATACAGCTCTTTGCGCTATTGAAGAAGCATATAATCAAGGAATAGTAGATTTTAAAAAACCTGTTTCTTGCCATTTATATCCTGTTAGAGTAAAGGATTATAGTGAATTTTCTGCAATAAATTACCACAAATGGGAAATCTGTGACGATGCTTGTTCATTAGGAAAAGAGTTACAAGTACCTGTGTATAAGTTTCTAAAACAAGCACTGGTTCGGAAATTTGGACAAAATTGGTATGATGAACTAGAAAAAGTAGCAGAAAAACACTTAAAATAAAGGAAGGTAGAGATTGGCTCTTGTTCCTGTTGCTTTACCGTTTTCATCTTTTAAATCACTGTAAGTTAGTTGAAAAGAATTTTTAGAGTTCTTTACAAAATTTTTCAATCGATCTTTAGTCAATGCAATTCCTATAGATTTTCTGTGAATAGTTTTTTCTGCTTTTATTTTTGCAGAAGCTTCTCTGCCAATTCCGTTGTCTTCTATGATAATTTCAATAAAATCTTTATGCGTTTGATTTACAGAAAGGGTAATCTTTTTATCTCCTTTTTTAGAGGATAAACCATCCCAAATTGCTTTTTCAATAAAAGGTTGTAAAATTAATGGAGGGACTTCTATGTTTTCGGTATTTAGGGTTTTACTTATATTTAGGATAAACACTATTTCATTAGAAAAACGAATATTTTCTAGTGTCATATAAAGCTCCATTGTTTCCAATTCCTTTTCTAAGGAAACACTTTTTGTTTTTGAGGCTTCTAAAATTCTTCGAATTAATTTAGAAAACTTATTTAAATAATGTGCTGCTTTTTTTTGCTCATTATTAATGATAAATAATTTAATAGAATTTAATGCATTAAAAATAAAATGAGGATTCATTTGATTTAATAAACTGCTTAATTTTAACTCATTTATTTGATTCTTGTAATGTATTTCTAACTGTTTTATTTTATAAATTTCTGCTTGTTTAGAAATAGTTTGCAACTCTATGGATGTTTCTTCTACTTTTTCTGAAAGTTGCTCATTTAATTGATTTGTTAAGCTTTGGTTTTTTTGTAGCTCTTTTATTAATTTTGTATTATAATTATCTCTTTCTCTTCTATAAAGATGATACTTATACCCTAATCCTATAGATAAAATAATAGCTTCTAGAAAAACGCCTATCATAAAAAAACTTATAGGAGAAATGATCATACCATCTGTTTCTTTTTTAAAAATAGAATAATATAAAGCGATTAAAGCAAACACTAAATAAGATAGTAATCCTAAAAGGTAAAATTTATTAAGAGGGTCTTTATATTTAAAAGCATTAATTAAAAAATATATAATAAAAATAAAAGAAATGGGCGTATAAATAAAAGAAAAAAGAATGCTTAGATATTTACCTTCAAAAAAGATTACGTCAATAAAAAAGAAAATTATTGAAGTTATTGTTACTGTTTGAATCCATAAATAACTAATTTTAGTAAGTCTTTTATTTTTTTCTTTCAAATTTAGAAACAATATAGAAAACCATGTATAAAACATCCAAAACCAAAATTGAATAATCCAATTAAATGTATTAAAAAACTCTTTAAAATGTGCTGTTAAATAGAGAGAGGTTTGGCTTTGAGATTTTGGTATTAGGTAAATTAAGACTAAAAGAAGATAAATAGCATACAGTACAAAACTTTTATCTTTTGTAAAAATAGAAGCCCCTATATGGTAAATTGCTAATACAAACAACATACCTTGTAACCAAATATTAAAATCTTTAAAAATAAGCTCCATTATATTATTTTAAAGGAATTAATAAAGAAACTTGGGTTCCTTTAGGATGATTGTCTTTGTCCATTAAATCTGTGTAAGTAAGAGAAAAGTTATGTGTATGTTCTTTTACAAAATTTTTCAATCGATCTTTAGTCAATGCAATTCCTATAGATTTTCTATGAATAGTTTTTCCTGCTTTTATTTTTGCAGAAGCTTTTCTGCCAATTCCGTTATCTTCTATTGTAATTTCAATAAAATTTTTATGCGTTTGATTTACAGAAAGGGTAATTTTTTTTTCTCCTTTTTTTGAAGACAAACCATGCCAAATAGCATTTTCTAAAAAAGGTTGTAATACCAAAGGAGGCACTTTAATACTTCCTAAATTAAGAGTAGGCTTTACATTCATATTAAAATCTATCTCATTTGAAAAACGAATATTTTCTATGGTCATATATAAATCCATTGTTTCTAATTCTTGTGCCAAAGAAGTTTCTTTTATAGCTGAAACCTCTAAAATTTTCCGAATCAACTTAGAAAATTTATTTAAATAATGAACTGCATTTTTTTGCTCGTTATTAATAATGTAAAGTTTGATAGAATTTAATGCATTAAAAATAAAATGAGGGTTCATTTGAGCTCTTAAAGCATCTTGTTCTAAAGTAGTAATTTTTTGTTTATTTTTTAGTAATTTATGCTTGTATAATGTATATAAAATGATGCCTGTAAGTAGTAATAACGATAAACTAATAATCCAAAACACACGATTTTTACTTAATTGAAGTTTAGATATTTCATTTTCTTTTGCCAATGTTTTAATTTGATTGTTTTTCTTTTCACTATCATATTTTATAATTAAATCATTTACATAATGAGTATTTCTTTCGTTAGAAATTTTCTCATCAAACTCTTCTGCTAGCGTGTAATAAGACAGTGCATCTTTGTAGTTTTTGGTTTCATTTTTCAATTCATACAAATGGCTATACGCTGTAGATAGTGTTGATATTAAATTGTTGGTTTTTGCAATTTTTAATCCTTTTAAAAGATTGCGTTCTGCTTTTTTATATTGCTTAAGTTTTGTTTGTGCCCAACCAAAATTTAAATACTCAAAAGCTAAATATTTTTTGTTTCCTAATTTTTTTACTATCGGAAAATTCTCTTCTATTAGTACAAGTGCATCTTTAGGTTTTCCTTGTTTTATATAGATGTTAGCAATACTACTGTTACAAATTATTTTACCAAAAGAGTTATTTATAGTATTATTTATAACCAAAGATTTTTGGTAATACTCTAATGCTTTATCTAACTCTCCTTTCGCATCATAAGCGTAACCAATGTTCTGATTATTTATTGCCAATCCCAATTTGTTATGAATACTTTTCTCTATTACTTGAGATTGTAAAAACTGATTGATAGCCAAATCATATTGTTTTAAAAGCAAGTAAATATTCCCCATACTGTTATGAGAAACGGCAATACTTCTGCGTAATCCAAAATTAGGATTTTTAACACTTTCTGCTAAAACTAGTGCTTCTTGGTTATAATCTAATGCAACTCTAATGGCGTCTTTTTCTCTATAATCTACACCTAACATATTTAAACTAAAAACCTGAAATTCAATATTTTTAGCTTTTTTTGAAGTTGTTAGTGCTTGTTTATGAATAGTAATAGCTTTGTTATATAAAGAAAATTTTCGGTAACGTCTTCCTAAAAAATTTTCTGCATACGTTTTACCATCTAAATAATTTTTTTCTTTAAATAGTATGATTAACTTTTTTAACTTTATGGTGTCTCTTCTAAACTGACGGAGATAATTTGAAATACCTTTATAAGTAGTTGGTTTTTTTAGAACAATACTATCTACTGCTTGTTGAACAGTAAGTCTTTTTTTTTGTGCAAAACCATTTTTTGATAGGCACAAAAAAGTGATGAGAAACAACAGGGATAGTTTTTTCATTTCTTTATAATTTTTCTAAAAAACTGCTTTTTCGTTGTCGAGAAACAGGTATTTTATGGTTATTTTCTAAAATTACATAACCATCTGTTTTTAAGAATTCTTTAATTTTATGAAGATTAACAATGTATGAATTATGAATTCTAAAAAAATGTTCTTCAGGAAGTAATATGTTTACATCTTTCAATTTTTTTGTAATCACAATTTTTTTATTATTTTTTAAATGCAGTGTACAGTAATTACCATCAGAAGCAACAAATAAAATTTCATTGGGTTCTAAAAAAACTAATTTCCCATCAGTATTGATGGTAATTTTACGTTGATTGAATTTTTGATTAAAGTTGAGCAATATTTCTTCAAATTTTTCTGATGAATTTACTTTAGAGTTATATGTTTTTATTTTTAAAACAGCCTCCTTTAAATCGTCTGTATCAATAGGTTTTAATAAATAATCTATCGCATTATTTTTTAAAGCCTTTAAAGCATATTCATTATAAGCAGTTGTAATAATAACAGCAAAATCTTTTTTTTCTAGTTTTTGTAAAAACTGAAATCCATCCATTGTTGGCATTTCAATATCTAAGAAAAGACAATCAATTTCCGCTGTTTTTAAATACGGAAGCGCTTTTTCTGGCTCAGTAAAAGTAGCGATGATTTCTATATCATTTTCAAAATTAGAAAGTTCCCAAGACAAACTTTGTATGGCTTTTGGTTCATCATCTATAATTACTGCTTTTAACATAAAGGATAGTATTTTTGGTTCATTGCTAATCTCAAAAATAGTCTTTATTCCTTGTTTTTCACTAAATTCTTGTATAGTTCGCAGAAAAAGGCGTGTAAATGGCGCAATATGGTTGCTTTATGGCTTTTAATATACTCACTTTACTATTTATACAAGAATTACTACCAACTATACATCTAATGCCTTAATGGTAGGTTGAGTTTTTTATGTTTGCACTAGAAAACAAATAACTTCAAATACCCAAATCATGAAATTATTAAAAACCAGTATCCTATTTTTTTTATTGATAGGATTTTCTACACCCACACAAGCACAGTTTTGGAAAAAAATTAAGAAAAGATTAGAGAAAAAAGTAGAAAACAAAGTTTTAGACAAAATTGATAGAACTGCTGATAAAAAAATAGACGAAACCTTAGATGGAAAAGGGAAAAAGAAAACGAAAAAAACAACTGTAAAAAAAGAAAAAAGTTCCCTCAAGAAGAAAGAGGTAATTCCCCCAAAACCTCTTTTATCTAAAGTAAATACACAAACGTATCGGTTTAATACCTCAATAACTATAGAAATGTCTGGAAACACAAGTACAGACAAAGCTGTTTTCGAATATTTTTTTGATAAAAACAATCAAAATATTACTTGTTTTAAAGTAGATCCTTCTAAAATGGGAGGAGGAAATAGCGGAATGAAAGGAGAAATATATATGGTTTTAAACAAAGAGAACCCAACGATGTTTATGAATATGATGGGTATGAAAATTAAAAAAAGTGTAGATAAAAATCAAATGAATCAATTTGATAATTCTACTGATTTAGATGATACAGAAATTACCAAAACGGGTAAGAGTAAATCTATTTTAGGATACTCTTGTTCAGAATACTTAGTAAAACACAAAAATGATGATAAAACCACCGTTCATATTTGGGCAACAACGGCTAATTTTCCTATAAAAGGCACTTTTATTCCCATTTTAGGAATGAGAAATGAGAACCCAAAAATTAAAGGGTTTATTTTAGAAATGAATGTAAAAAACGCCAAAGGAAGCAATACTATTAAGGTTACTAAAATTAATAAAAACACTTCTTTAACCATTAATGCAAGTGAGTATAAATCATTTGGATTTTAATAAAATACACGTCAATTAAAAAAATAAAATTATGAAAAAAATAGTACTATTAATCTTTACATTTTTAAGTTTCTATGTAAATGCGCAAGTAGCCGAAGGGCAAACTTGGGAAATCTATGAACCTGGTATTAAATTTAAATATATTATAAATGCCTGTGGAAACGGAACACCAGAGCCTACTGGACAAGAATTTTTCTTTTGCGATGGACCCGATAGAGTTATTGTAGAAAGTACAGGTTTATTACATTCCACCGTTTATAATACACATGTATTTAGTTATAATGGAGAGGATTATATTGCTTTTGCAACAAAAAAAGGATTGTCTATTTATAATAAAACTCAGAAAAAATGGAGAAATCTCCCTTCTTTTGGAACGTATGATGTTTCTAACGGAGATCTTTATAACCCTTTTTATGTAATTAATGATGATGGAAATGGAAAACTGTTCTTCTCTCAAGAACAAGTAGATAGAACAAGAATATTTAATCTAGCAGATGGTGCATTTACTACCTTGGTTAATGATTTTAGTTATCATCAAATTATAAAAAACCCTAGCAATAATAGTTTGTGGTTTCTAAGAAGCGACCAAAGAATTGCTAGTTATACCAATAACACTTTCGATGTAACGTATAATAGCCTGTCGTCTAGTTTACAGAGCGCATATAGTACTACTTCTGATAATTGGTTTTTAGGAGCTAGTTTTAATCAAAATAACAAATTATACATTTCATTATACAAAAAAGGAATTTTAATTTTTGATACTACAGACGGAACTCATACCCTAACAAGTATGGATAATTCTAACCTGCCCTCTAATAAAATAAAAGATGTAACTTTTGATGCTGATGGTAATTTATGGATCGCTACTGGAGATGCTTATAGCAGCGGTTCAATCATAAAATGGAATATAGCGGACAATACATTTACTACATACACACAAACATCTGTTACCAATGCTAACGAAACCATTTCTTTCGATAAAATTAAAGTAATAAATAATACCGTTTGGGCAGTTAGCGATATGAGTGGTGAGAATGCAGGGATTTATACATTAAACATAAACGGCGGTAATGCTTCTTGGCAACATTTTGATGAAACTTTTTTTAAAGAAAAAGGATTTATAGAAAGTTTTCGTGAAAGTTTAGGTCCAGATGCTACTCATTATAGAAGCATACATAATATGATTTCTCATAACAATGCCCTTTATTTTTCTACAAATCACAACGGTACTTTGGTATATAAAGACAATAAATGGTCTAATTACAGTGGTTTAAAAAATAATATTCCAACAGGTTTTGGTAGGTATATTAATACGGTTAAGCAAAATAAAAAAGGAGGAATTGTATTTGCATCACGCACAAATTTATCCGGCAGCAATGGTAGAGGACTACAAATAGTATCCTATTTAAAAAATGATGTAGTTACTAATTATCCTTTAGGCGAAGATCAAGATTATATTGATAGTGGCCAAGGTCAAGTAGATAGTAATGGCGTTTTTTATGGCTTAGTACAAGAGTATACCAATAATCAATTAAAATTTAGGTCAATACAATACCCTAATTGGAATACCTGTATTAATGATTATAATTTAAATTACCTGAAAGCATATGCTGTAGAAGGAATTAATAGATGGTTTGTGGATAAAAATGTTGGAGGAAATGGACTAAGATTAACAAACCTAGACATAGGTGTCTTTTATGATGCGGATAACTCTAATTTTAGTTTTCAAAGTGTTTATAAGCCATCTTTAACAGAAAGTAGAGATGAAAGAGTTTGGGCTATTGATCCAGGTAATGGCATTAAATGGTATGACCCCGTTACAGATACAGCAGGAGAATTAACCGTTGCAGACCTTACCGGAACTACTCATGCAACAGTAGGAGGCATCAAAAAAATAATTTTTGGAGTAAACCAAAGTGAAATTTGGTTAATAGCTAAAGATGGGGTTATTTATCTAAAAGACGGAGTGGAAAAATATATTTTAAAAGAAGCAGATTACCCAACATTAGGTTTTATAAGAGATGCAGTTATAGATGCAAGTAATACGTTGTATCTTTTAAGTTCTAGCGGTTTTCTAAAAGTAAGTGATGTTAATAACAACACCCCAACAACATCAGAATTTTATTATCCATCTACTGTTTCTGGCATAGGGCCTGTAAATGCAAATTATACACATATTACTATTGATAATGAGGGGAATAAGTGGTTTTCTAATGATAAAAATCATTTACTAAAATTTAACGGAGGTAGTACGGCTGCGGGTATTACAAACGGAGCGACCACCAGTAATTTAAAAAACACTATTTCTGGTAAAATATATATCGATACAAATGCCAATAACATGTATGATACTGGAGTAGATGGTGTGGTAAAAAACCAAGAATTAAATATTAAAAACGGTTCTTCAAAAATAACGGTATATACAGATGAAAACGGAGATTATGATTTTCCTATCTACAATCCTAACCAAACCTATGAAATGGCAATAACGGCTACCGATGGGTTTGCATATTCGCCAACAAGAATTCACAAAGTAGTGGTTACTAATTTAGATGGAGATTATTCTGGGAATAACATTCCTTTAGTTTTTGAAGATATACAAAGCTTATATGTAAAAGGCGCTACCAAAGAAGGGGCTTGGGGTTTTAATAGACCTGGTTTTGAAAATAAATTTGTTTCTGCCATCGGAAACCTGTCTAATAGCAAAACATTTAATAATGTAAAATTAAGATATCAATTTATCAATAAAAATGAAGCAAGAGCAAACTATATAAACCCAAGTATAGAAAGTATAAAATTATTTAAACTAGTGAATAATAATACAACGCACATTATTAATAAAGTAATAATTCCTTCTGATAGAGCTCAAAACTGGTCAGTAACAATGGTCAGTGGCTCTTACACACAAACAGAAGTTGCCAACCCTGTATTTACCGAAACAAGCACCGATAAAAACGTTACCATAGAAATAACTATTGGAAATATAAATCCTTTAGAAACGTATGTTTTAGAAGTTAAAACAGGTCTTTTTGACCCTGTAGCAACATCAGATGTTGTTCAGTTTGGTCCTACAGCAGTTTCTGCGGATAATTATGCTAGAAACCCGACTGATGATTGGTTAGATATTACACCTGATGGAGATGATGATAGAGCAGGAAGAAATGAAGATTTCTCTCCTTATCAAGATCCAGATGATATTTATGAAGATGAAGATGATATTTATAGAGATCATGATGATATTTATCATGATGGACCTTACCGTTTGCCTATTTTAAGTTCTTATGATCCAAACGATAAATTAGTAACCCCTGGTGTTTTTGGAAGAGTTAATGAAGTGAATATTTTAAGAAAATGGTTAATATATACCATCCGTTTTCAAAATAAAGGAAATTTTTCTGCAAAAGATATCATTGTATTAGATAGTATAGATGATAATTTAGACAGGTACTCTTTTCGATTGTTAGAATCTAGTCATCCTTTAAAAATAGATGAAATAGGAAACGACACCAAAAGCATAAAACGTTTTCGTTTTGATGATATTTATCTTCCAGACAGTCTATCAAACCCAGAAGGTAGTCAAGGATATTTAAAATATACCATTAAAGCAAAAACAGCGATTGCAGAAAATACAATTGTCTCGAATACGGCTCATATTTATTTTGATCAAAACCCAGCAATTGTAACAAATACAATTCAAAATAAATTTAAAACACCAGCAACTGCTTCGGTTTCTAGTGTTGCTAGAAAAGAAAATATTTTCTTATACCCAAACCCTACAAACAATAATGTAACCATTTCATTAAAAGATAAAGATAACGAGACTATTAAAGCCGTAGAATTGTACAATATTATGGGACAACGAGTATTTAGAAAAAGCTTAGAAAACGGTTCTGAAATTACGTTAAACCTTCGTAAATTATCTAAAGGGATATATATATTGAAAACTTTTGGAGAGCATTATACCTATTCTAAAAAACTAATAAAAAACTAGAGTAAAAAACAGCTGATTTATTTTAGGGGTATTATGGTCAGTTGTTAAAAACAGTAGTCAATTCTTGGCTACTGTTTCTTTTGCATAAAAAAACCAGAAAAATAATTTTTCTGGTTTTTTAAAAAAGTTGCAATAAAAAAATAATTAGATTACTCTAACATCTACTGCATTTAATCCTTTTTTTCCTTCTTTTAAATCAAATTCTACTGCATCACCTTCTCTGATTTCATCAATCAAACCTGATACATGTACAAAATATTCTTCTTTTGAAGAATCCTCAACAACAAATCCAAAACCTTTAGATTCGTTAAAAAATTTTACTGTTCCGTTTTTCACTTGTAATAATAGTTATTGTTAATAATACTGCAAAGATAGTGTTATAAACCTTATGTTTTATAAGGGTTTAAAAAAAATATTTTTAGAACGTCTTTTTTATCAAAAAAAAGAAAAAAACAAGTGCTAATAAAGAAGAACAGATTTTATCTAAAAAGATGTTTCTAGCGTTTTATAAAGAAGTCAACAAAATCAATACATTACTTATTTCAAGCAATATAAATACCTGTATATTAGTTGTTTATAAAAGTATATTTTTTATATAAAAATATAAAAAAGTGAAATTTGTTAAGAACTTCAAGGGATTTGTGAATAAGTAAAGCTTTCAATTTATCCCTTTTTTTTCAATCTTTGTTAACACCATTACTTAACAATATAATAACATTAGATTCCTGTGAAAATTACTCAAATTATAAAAAGAGACTACGAAACAAGCTCATTTGTATTAGAAAAAATTACAAATGCTATAGAAAAAGCAATGTTATCTGTTGATAACGGAACACGAGAAGATGCTATTGCTATTTCTAAAATTGTTATAGGTTCTTTGTTAGAAAGAAAATTAAAAGACCCAAAATATATACCAACAGTAGAGCAAGTACAAGATATTGTTGAAGATAAGTTAATGGATAGCCCTTTTAGAAATGTTGCCAAAGCGTATATTTTATATAGAAACGAGCAAACTAGAAATAGAAAATCTGATATTTTTGAAAAACGCATCAATTTAAAACCGTATGAATACCCAGAACTGTATGAATATGTAGATGCAATTAGACACTCTTATTGGATACATACAGAATTTAATTTTACGAGCGATATTCAAGATTTTAAAACCCGTCTTACAGATCTAGAGCAAAATGCTATTAAAAATACCATGTTAGCTATTTCTCAAATAGAAGTTGCGGTTAAGAATTTTTGGGGAGATATTTATCATAAAATGCCCAAGCCAGAAATTGGTTCTGTTGGAGCAACATTTGCAGAGAGTGAAGTACGTCATCATGATGCTTACTCACACTTATTAGAAGTTTTAGGATTAAATAACGAATTTAAAAACCTAAAAAAGAAACCTGTAATTATGAGGCGAGTTCATTATTTAGAAACCGCCGTAAAAAATGCAAAAAGCGAAGACACCAAAGAATTTGCTGAATCTATGTTGTTGTTTTCTTTGTTTATAGAACATGTCTCTTTGTTTTCGCAATTTTTAATAATTATGGCATTTAATAAGCATAGAAATATGCTAAAAGGAATTTCTAATGTAGTAGAAGCCACTTCTAAAGAAGAACAAATACACGGAGATTTTGGTATTGATGTTATTAAAATTATCAAAGAAGAAAACCCAGATTGGTTTGATGATGATTATAATTTGATGATACAAGAAACCTGTAGAGAAGCTTATAAATCTGAAAGTAGAATTATTGATTGGATTTTTGAAAAGGGAGAGTTAGATTTCTTACCAAAAGACGTAATTAATGAGTTTATTAAAAACCGATTTAACAATTCTTTAGAAAGTCTTGGTATTGAAAAAATATTTGATATTGACAACAACTTACTATCGCAAACCGAATGGTTTGATGATGAGATTATAGGAACAAAACACGGAGATTTCTTCGTGAAAAGATCCATCAACTACAGCAAACGAACTAAAAGTATAACCAGCGACGACTTATTTTAATATGAACCAACAGATCAAAACAAACACAGAACAACAACTTACCGATCACGAACAGTTAATCAAAGCAAGAGAAGCTTCGAGAGAAGAAATGAGAGAGCCAGAAATAAAATGGCTTACAGAAAATAGTCGTAAATTTTTAGCTTCAGGATATCTAACTGATGGAGTAACTCCAGAAGGAAGGATTAGAGAAATCGCAAATCATGCAGAAGGAATTCTAAAAATAAAAGGATTTGCCGATAAGTTTTATAAATATATGGCAGAAGGCTACTACTCGTTAGCATCGCCAGTTTGGTCTAATTTCGGAAAACGAAGAGGGTTGCCAATTAGCTGTTTTGGTTCTCACGTTGCGGATGATATGGGCGATATTTTATACGCACAATCAGAAGTTGGTATGATGTCTAAATTAGGTGGAGGTACCTCTGGTTACTTCGGTAAATTACGTCATAGAGGTGCTGAGGTTAAAAACAATGGTTCATCATCTGGCGCAGTTCATATCATGCAATTGTTCGAAAAAATGGTAGATGTGGTAAGCCAAGGTTCGGTAAGAAGAGGTCGTTTTTCTCCCTATTTACCAATTGATCATCCAGATATTAAAGAATTTTTAGAAATAGGAACAGAAGGAAATCCAATTCAAGAACTAACACACGGAGTTACTGTTAGCGACCAATGGATGCAAGAAATGATTGATGGCGATGTAGCAAAAAGAACCATTTGGGCAAAAGTTTTACAACGAAGAGGAGAAATAGGATATCCTTATATTTTGTTTAGAGACAATGCAAATAATGGTACAGTAGATGTTTATAAGGATAAAAAACTAGAAATTTACGCAAGTAATTTATGTACAGAAATCATGTTACCATCTACCGATGATTGGTCTTTTGTTTGCTGTTTATCATCTGTAAATGTATTGCATTATAACAAATGGAAAGATACCGATGCTGTAGAAACCTTAACCTATTTCTTAGATGCAGTGATGGAAGAATTTATCACCAAATTAGAGGTGTATAAAAACTCATCTGATAGAGATGATAAGTTAACATTTACCTTTATGGAAAAGGCATATAACTTTGCGAAAGACAACAGAGCTCTAGGTTTAGGTGCATTAGGTTGGCATTCTTTATTACAATCTAAAATGCTTCCTTTTGATAGCCAAGAAGCATATGATTTGAATAATGAAATCTTTAGAGTCATTAAAGAAAAGTCATACAAAGCATCCGAAGAAATGGCAAAATTGTATGGTGAGCCAGCTATTTTAAAAGGCTATGGAAGACGTAATACAACCTTAAACTCAATTGCTCCAACCACCTCATCTGCTTTTATTTTAGGACAAGTGTCACAAGGAATTGAGCCAATTTGGTCAAACAGTTATGTAAAAGATATTGCAAAAATAAAAACCACAATTAGAAATCCGTTTTTAGTAAATTTACTAGAAGAAAAAGGGAGAAATACGGATGATGTCTGGAAAAGTATTCGAGATTATGATGGCTCTGTACAGCATTTAGATTTTTTAACAGATCATGAAAAAGAGGTGTTTAAAACCTATCCTGAGATAGATCAAAAAGTAATTGTATATCAAGCAGCAAACAGGCAAAATCATATAGATCAAGGGCAATCTATCAATGTAATGGTACATCCAGATATGCCAATTAAAGAGGTGAATGATATTTATATTACCGCTTGGAAATTGGGTGTAAAATCAATGTATTACCAACACAGTATGAATGCAGCACAGAAATTTAAACAAAAGAAAGAGTGTTTAAGTTGTGAGGGATAGTCAATGAAATTATCAGAAGAAATAACAAATGTACTGTTACATGCCGAAGCAAAAGCTTTAGCAACAATGAGTAATAATGATATAAATGTGGTACCTGTCTCTTCGGTAAAAGTAGTAGACAATAAGATTTGGCTAATTGATTATTTTTTTGACAAAACAAGAAAAAATTGTAAAACAAACCCAAAAGTTGCACTTACATTTTGGATTGGTTTACGAGGCTATCAAATAAAAGCTACTACAAAATATATAACTGAAGGGAATGATTTTGATACCGCAACAAATTGGATTGCCAAAACACATCCAAATAGACTGGTAAATGGGTTGTTAATCTTAACTGCTGATGAAGTTTTTGATATTTCAATTCACAATAAACGAATATAATATTCCCTTAACAAAGCGTGTTTTAAAAAGAATCTCAATATATTTGGGATTCTTTTTTGATTAAACAAGTAATTATTTAAAAATGATAATATGAACTGGCAACAACTACTTTCTTTAAAACGATTTGGCGATACGGAAAAACGTTATAGAGCTTCTCAAGACGAAACCCGTTTAGGCTTTGATGTAGATTTTGATAGAATTATATTTTCAGCTGCTTTTAGGAGTTTACAAGACAAGACACAGGTAATTCCGTTATCAAAAACCGACTTTGTGCACACACGTTTAACACACAGTTTAGAGGTATCAGTTGTTGGGAGAACCCTAGGTAGAAAAGTAGGAAAAGTTTTATTAGAACGACATCCAGATTTAAAAGAATTAGGCTATACTTTTAACGATTTTGGAGCAATAGTTGCCGCCGCATCCGTAATGCACGATATTGGAAACCCACCCTTTGGACACTCAGGAGAAAAGGCTATCGGAGAGTATTTTAAAACAGGTAATGGCGCAAAATTCAAAGAGCAATTAAGTGAAAAAGAATATCAAGATTTAATCGATTTTGAAGGAAATGCCAACGGATTTAAAATTTTAACTGAAAGTAGAGAGGGTATTTCTGGGGGATTACGATTATCGTATGCAACACTTGGTGCTTTTATAAAATATCCGAAGGAAAGCTTACCGAAAAAACCAACAAATCATATTGCTGATAAAAAATATGGCGTTTTTCAATCAGAAACAACGGAATTTTTAGATGTAGTTTTAGATTTGGGGATGAAACAAAAAGCTACCAAAAACATTTCTTTTTACCGCCATCCGCTCGCTTATTTGGTAGAAGCTGCAGATGATATTTGCTATACCATTATCGATTTTGAAGACGGTATAAATCTCGGCTTAATAGAAGAAGAATATGCTTTAGAATACTTAATCAATTTGGTTAGAAATACGATTGATTCAAAAAAATATCACTCATTAAAACATACAAAAGACAGGGTAAGTTATCTAAGAGCTTTGGCAATAAACACGTTAATTAATGAGGCTATAGAAATCTTTTTAGCAAATGAAAACCTTATTTTACAAGGTAATTTTGACAAATCTTTATTAGAAAAATGTAAGTATGAGGCACAAATTAACGACATTATAAATATTAGTATTGATAAAATTTACAAAAGTAAAGAGGTCGTAGAGAAAGAGATTTCAGGATATAAAATTATTGCCGATATTCTAGAAGTTTTTGTAACAGCTTTAAACAATAAATTTAAAGGGAAAACATCTAATTATGATAAGCTAATTTTGAATTTATTGCCAAAAGAATATCAAGTAGAAACAAACGACTTATACAATAGAATTATGCTAGTTTGTAGCTATGTATCTAGAATGTCAGACAGTTATGCAATACGGGTACATAAAAAATTAACAGGAAATATTGTTTAGATACAATGAAATTAATTAGCTTTGGAAACTAAAGAAAACAATAACTATTATGAAAAAAAAGATACTATTTTTAATCCTAGCGCTAGTAGCTATTGGGTTTGTTTATAAATACTCAACTCAAGAGTCAGAAGTAGAAAAATTACATAAAAAACATGCGGAATTCTTAAAGAGTCATAAGTATAATAAAACGTTATCTCTTAGTAAGAAAGAGCGTAAAGCTCAAGGGCTACCACCAAACGCATATTTTGAACAAGAATATTTAAATGAAATCAACCCAAATACTGGGAGAACGCATCCAGAGAATTATATTCAACTACAACAAGAATTAAAGGAACAAAGACTTTCTCAACGGGTACCAGGAGATGCTTCAAATAATACTTGGACAGAAAGAGGCCCTAATAATATAGGAGGAAGAACAAGAATGATTATGTTCGATCCAAATGATGCCACACATAAAAGAGTATTTGCAGGAGGTGTAAGTGGAGGTTTATGGGTTAATAATGATATTACTGATGCAAATTCTTCTTGGATAAGAGTAGGAATTGATGAAAACTTATCTGTTAGCTGTATGACAGTTGATCCAAATAATTCTCAAATTATGTATTTGGGTACCGGAGAATCCTATACCGGAGATTCTATTGGAAATGGTGTTTGGAAATCTACTGACGGAGGAGTAACTTGGGTTAATGTATTTAGTGATAATTTTAATGCAGATATAAGTCAAAGATTATTTTACATCAATGATATTAAAGCTTGGAACAATCCCACAACAAATTTAACAGAAATTTTTATAGGTGTTGGGAAAGGTTATTACGGAGATGGAGACCAATGGGTTAGTGAAAATAAAGTAGGCTTGTATAAGTCTTCAGATGATGGAGTAAGCTGGTCTAAAATCACAATGAATACAACTCAAGGCACGTCTTATGAACCAAATGATATAGAAACAGGAGCGGATAATACTATTTGGATAGGTACAGTAAGTAATTCTTCTGGACATGGAGGAGGTACTGTTTTAAAATCTATAGATGGAGCTACTTTTACAGTTGTTCATACTATTGCTACTCCGAACACAAGAAGAACTCAAATAGCTGTTTCTAAACAAAATGCAGGTACAATCTATGTTTTAGCTCAAGTAAGAACTTTCTCTGGTGGGCAATATGTAGCTCCGTTTTTAAAAATGATAAAAACAACAGACGGTTTTTCAACAACGACAAATATGAATATTCCTGCGGATGCTGATAATGGAATTCCAAATAATGATTTTACACGTGGTCAAGCTTGGTATGATTTATTAATAGAAGTAGACCCAGTAGATGACACAAAAGTGTATGTAGGAGGAATTGATTTGTTTAGATCTACAGACAGTGGTTCAACTTGGAAACAGATTTCTAAATGGTCTAATAATAATAATTTAGGAGGTCTAACAATCCCTTTAGTACATGCAGATCAACATTCTTGGGCATTTCATCCAACAGATGCAGACAAAGCTGTGATAGGAAATGATGGAGGTATTTTTTATGCGTCATCATTGTTAGGAGCAGAAACAATGACAAATGGAATTCAGACTAGAAATAAAGATTATAACATAACACAATTTTATCATGGGGGGATAGGGCAAGATGCTAATAGTGAGTTATTACTAGCAGGAGCCCAAGACAATGGAACGCAATTTATAAACGGAGCAGCTGCAGGAATCAATGGTACAGCTGAAGTTTATGGAGGAGATGGTGCATATTCTTTTATTGATAAAGATGGAGAATATATGATAGCATCTTATGTGTACAATGTAAAAAGAAGAATAAATTTACCTTATGATGGTACTGGAGTAACAATTTCTAGTGACCAAACTACAGGGAGTTTTATCAACCCACAAGCTTTAGATGATAATTTAGATATTATGTATTCTAATGGCTCTACAAGATCTAATTCATATAGAATTTCTAGATTTAGTGGTATAAAAGCCGCGGTAACTAGAACAGATTTGTCAAATGGAATGCTTAATGCAAGACCAACTACACTTAAAGTTTCTCCATTTACAACAGGAGTATCAAAGGTATATATTGGTACAGCAAATGGAAGAGTTTTAATAATAAACAGTGCAAATTTAGTAACTGCTTTTTGGACAAACATTACAGGTACATTACCTGCGGGTAATATTTCTTCTATTAGTTTTGGTGCAAATGAAAATGAAATATTAGTAACATACCATAATTATGGAGTAAAAAGTATTTGGTTTACAGAAGATGGAGGAACCACTTGGCAAGATAAAGAAGGAGATTTTCCAGATATTCCTGTAAAAGCAATTATGATGAATCCTTTAAATAATGACCAGGTTATTATAGGGACTCAATTAGGAGTTTGGTACTCTTACAATTTTAAAGATGCTAACCCTACTTGGCAACAAGCTTATAATGGAATGTCTAATGTAAAAGTTACTTCATTTAGTTTAAGAACAGCAGACAATACTGTAATGGCATCTACTTACGGTAGAGGAATGTTTACAGGTCAGTTTACTGTAGCAACAGCTTCTGTAAATGATGTTATTTTCCATAAAAAGGCATTCACAATTTATCCAACTGTTTCTAACGGAGAGTTTACTGTGTTTGCTAAAAATACTTTAGGAAAATCAACAATTCATATTTTTGATATTAGAGGAAAACAAGTGCATACTCAGAATTTAAATTTTAAGACTCAAGAGAAGCAAAAGGTTTCTGTAAGGTTAAACCCAGGAGTATATATTGTGAATTTAGTTGATGAGAATAATAAAAAATCTTCTAGTAAAATTATTATCAAATAAGGTAAATAAATTTTAAAAAAGTATAGAAAAGGCGCTAATTTTAGCGTCTTTTCTTGTTAATAAAATTAAAAAGAAGTAAAAATTTTCCGTAAAGAAACTACGTCTAAACCAACTTGTTTTTGCAATTCATCTATCGTTCCGTGGTGAATAAAAGTATCAGGAACCCCAAGAATTTTTATATTATTTTTATAACTATTTTTTGTTACAAACTCTATAACGGCAGTTCCAAATCCGCCATTAATAGTTCCATCTTCTACCGTAAAAATAGTTTGATATTTTTTAAAAATAACATGCAATAACTTCTCATCTAAAGGCTTTAGAAAACGCATATCATAATGCGCAATTTCTGATTCATTTTTAATAGCTTCAGATACGTTTTTAGCAATAGTTCCGATAGATAAAACTGCTTTTTCGTTTCCTTTTTGTAAGCAAATTCCTGAACCGATTTTTATATTAGAAAAAGGTTTTTTCCAATCAACAAAAACACCTCTTCCTCTTGGGTATCTAATAGCAATAGGGTGTTGTAAACCTAGTTGAGCGGTGTACATTATATTGCGTAATTCCACTTCATTTCTAGGTGCAAAAATGATGATATTCGGAATGAGTCGTAAATACGCCAAATCAAAAATACCATGATGTGTTGCTCCGTCTTCGCCCACAATCCCTGCTCTGTCTAAACAGAAAATTACCGGTAAGTTTTGCAGCGCAACATCATGAATTATTTGGTCATAGGCACGTTGTAAAAAAGTAGAGTAAATATTACAAAACGGAACCATTCCTTGAGTTGCCATACCTGCAGATAAAGTAACTGCATGTTGCTCTGCAATACCCACATCAAAAGTTCTTTCAGGAAAAACTTCCATCATAAATTTTAACGAACTTCCTGTTAACATAGCAGGAGTTATTCCTACTATTTTATCATTTTTTTCAGCTAATTCTACAATGGTTTTTCCAAAAACATCTTGGTATTTAGGCGGAAGGTTTTCTTCGGATTTTGGCAATACATTTCCCGTAGTCTTATCAAATTTCCCTGGTGCGTGGTAAGTAACTTGATCTTCTTCGGCTTGTTGTAAACCTTTCCCTTTGGTAGTTATAATATGTAAAAACTTAGGACCTTTTATTTTTTTTAGACGATGTAATTCTGCTACTAATTCATCAAAATTATGACCATCAATTGGTCCAGAATAATTAAAATTTAAAGCTTTGATGATGTTGTTTTGAGCCGCTACTTTTTTATCTGATTTTACTTTTGTTAAATATTCTTTAAACGCACCCACAGAAGGATCAATTCCGATGGCATTATCATTTAAAATTACCAAAATATTTGCATCCGTAACCCCTGCATGATTCAAAGCTTCAAAAGCCATTCCGCTTGCAATAGAAGCATCACCAATTATAGCAATATGTTGTTTCTGAGTATCGCCTTTTAATTTAGAAGCAATTGCCATTCCTAAAATAGCAGAAATAGAAGTTGATGAGTGCCCAACGCCAAAAGCATCATACTCACTTTCTAATCTGTTAGGAAATCCTGAAATCCCTCCTAATTGGCGGTTGGTATGAAAAACATCCTTTCTACCTGTTAAAATTTTATGTCCGTAAGCTTGATGTCCAACATCCCAAACCAATAAATCATTAGGTGTATCAAACAAATAATGTAGCGCAATCGTTAACTCTACAACACCTAAACTTGCGCCTAAGTGCCCTTCTTTTGTCGCTACAATATCAATAATAAATTCACGCAATTCTTTGGCGAGTTGCGGCAATTGATTGGGTTGTAGTTTTTTTAGATCCGAAGGAAAAGAAATGTTATCTAACAACTTTTTAGTCATCTTGCAAAAATACAATATTACAAGTCAATTGCTTTTTGTAATATTGAAAACTTAATGATGAGAAAATGATACAACCTTTTGATGATATTTATTTTATGAAAAAAGCTTTAGAAGAGGCAAAAATTGCTTTTGATAAAGATGAAATTCCTGTAGGAGCAGTTATTGTTTTTAAGGATAAAATTATTGCGAGAGCACATAATTTAACAGAAACATTAACCGATGTTACAGCACATGCAGAAATGCAAGCATTTACGGCTGCTGCTGATTTTTTAGGTGGAAAATATTTAAAAAACTGTACCTTATATGTAACCTTAGAACCTTGCCAAATGTGTGCAGGGGCAAGTTATTGGACACAAATTGGTAAAATTGTGTATGGAGCTTCAGAACCGAAACGAGGTTTTGTAAATTTAAAGACCAAACTACACCCAAAAACCAAAATAGTAAGTGGTATTTTAGAAAATGAATGTGGGCTATTATTGAAACGGTTTTTTGCTGAAAAACGAAATTTGAACTAGCCTTTAGTATATCTATAAAAAAGAACATTTAACATTGCAGTATTAATTATTAAACTCATTTTTGCGACTCAAAATGAAAACAAATGAAATTAATAAAATCTTTTTTACTGTTGTTAATGTTAGCAATAAGTTTTGTTTCTTTTTCTCAAGAAACAAAAAAAGTTGAAAAATTAGATACTATTTTAATCACATCTAGTAGGATAGATTTGCCTTTTAGTAAAAACTCCCGAACCATTTCTATAATTACCGCAAAACAAATTTTAAAAAGCACAGCAACCAATGTTGCAGATTTATTACAAAGTGTTGCAGGAATTGATGTAAGAAGACGTGGAATTGATGGAATGCAGTCAGATATTTATATTAGAGGAGGTCACTTTAACCAAACTTTAATTTTGATTGATGGTATTAAAACAGACGATCCACAAACAGGACATCATACCATGAATATGATGATTCCGTTAGAAAACATTGAACGGATTGAAATTATCAAAGGACCCGCAGCAAGAGTTTTTGGACAAAATGCATTTTTAGGAGCCATTAATATTGTGACTAAAAAACAAGTAAAAAAAAACCTAAATATCAATTTAAAAACGGGCTCTTATAATCGATTTTTTGCTGGACTTACTGCAGCAATAAATTTTAAAAAATCGAGTCATCAAATACATTTTTCTAACAACACCAGTGATGGTTATAGAGAAAATACAGATTTTAAAAATCAGAATTATTTTGTAAAAAGTAGTTTTAATACTAAAAAGGAACCGATACATGTTTTAGCAACCTTTGCAGAACGTAAATTCGGAGCTAATAATTTTTACACAAATTCGCCAAACTTTAATGAATATGAAGAAACACAAACCAGTTTGGTGGGAGTTTCTACAAAATTCATAAAAAACAACTTTGTGATAAAACCGAAATTGTATTGGAAACGTAATCAAGACATGTTTTTATTGAAGCGAGAAGATCCTAGTTTTTCTAGAAACTTTAATATTTCTAACAAATTGGGAGCAGAGGTAAATACTGCTTATACTTCAAAAATGGGAGTTACAGGTTTTGGTGTAGATGTTTCTAAAATTACTTTGTCGAGTAACAATTTAGGAAATCAAAACAGAACTGTTTTAAATGCCTTTTTAGAGCACCGATTTACGTTTATAGATAATAAGTTAGACATTACTCCAGGCATTTCTTTAAATCATTTTTCTGACTTCGGATTTCATACATTTCCTGGTTTAGATGTCGGTTATGCCATCAATCAGCAATTAAAAATATACGGAAATATTGGGTACTCATATAGAATACCAACCTATACAGAATTGTACATTAATATTCCTAATTTTTTATCAGGAAACGCTAATCTAAAACCAGAAAAAGCATTATCAGAAGAAATCGGACTACATTATGCTACACCTAATTTTAGAGTGAGTTCAGCTTTTTTTAGAAGAGAAGCTAGAGATTTGATTGATTATGTAAAGGAAACAAATACAAGCCCTGTATTTTTAGCAAAAAACTTGCGTAAAATAACTACAAACGGATTAGAATTTAATGCTTCTTACTTTTTTACGGTTGATAATCAATCGCAAAGCTTAAAAATAGGATATACTTTTTTAGAAGATAATTATCATAACACAACTGTTTTTGCATCGAGATATTTATTAAATACCTCTATAAAACACCATATTACAGCTGATTTAAACATTGAGTTTCTAAACTTTTTTCAATCAAGTATTTCGTACAAATATGTAGAAAGACCTACGAATTCTTACAATATTGTTGATGCAAAATTAGTACTGAATGTAAGTTCTTTTTCTTTTTCTATTTTGGCAAACAATATTTTTGATACAGTATATTCAGAAAAGAATTTTGTACCGATGCCAAAAAGAAATTTCTTATTAGGGTTGAAGTATAACTTATAAAAGAAATTTCACTAACTTTGTAGTCTAACCAAATTTTTTAATATTATGAGATGTTGTCCACGATGCAAGTCGGAGTCAAAGCATCGTATGAAAAGAAAAAATCTCCCTAAATTGATTCCTGGATCACGAGCCTATACTTGTGATAAATGTAATACTTACTATGTTTGGATTTCATTTATCAACCGATCTTTTAAAGCATAAACTAAAAAAACTCTTGAGTAATCAAGAGTTTTTTTAGTTTATAAAAGGTATTTTAATTTACTTAAACAACCTGAAAATATCGTTTCCGTTGGCAAAAATTAGTAAAGTGATTAATAAAAGAAACCCAGCAACCTGTGCATATTCTAAAAATTTATCACCTGGTTTTTTACCTGTAATCATTTCCCATAAAGTAAACACAACATGACCACCATCTAAAGCAGGTATTGGTAACAAATTCATAAACCCTAACATGATTGATAAGAATGCGGTAATATTCCAAAAAGACTGAGCACTCCATTCTGATGGGAAAATACTTCCGATAGAAATAAACCCACCCAAACCTTTATAAGCACCTGTACTTGGATTAAAAATTTTCTTTAATTGTTTGATATAGTTCGTTAAAGTATTCCACGCTTTTTTAGAACCTGCAGGAATTGCTTCTGCAAAAGAATAGGTTTTATTTGCTAATTTATAATAGCCTAATTTCTCTAAATCTTTCATTGATAATTGACCTAATGTAACCCCTAACTCACCAGTATCTGAAATTTTTACGGAAAAAATTTTCGTTTCCTCACCTCTTTTTATAGTAACATTAGTAGTTTGTCCTTTTACTTTTTGTAGAGCAACTTTGGCTTCATCAAAATAAGTGATTGGAGTGTCTCCAATAGCAATTACAATATCTTTTGGTAAAATACCACTATTAGCATTCGGAAAACCCTCTCTAAAATCTGCAATTACAAAAGGGTATCTTGGTAAGATAAATGCTCCTGCATTTTTACCTCTTTCAATTAATTTAGAAATAAAATCAATAGGAATTTCTTTTTGAAGTATTTGTCCGTTTCTTTCAACAGAATAAGTGTTTCCGTTGATAAATTCTATGGGTAAATCATTAAATTTTTTAATAGTTTGCCCATCAATTGTTAAAATTTTATCGCCAGTTTCTAAACCTAAATCGATTGCCAGTTGATCTTGTGCCCAAACACCACCCTTTACACTGTCGTTTGGCAAGAATTTCTCACCATAAGCATACATTAACATGATGTAAATAAAAATTCCGAGCAAAAAATTCACAATCACACCGCCTAACATAATAATTAAACGTTGCCACGCGGGTTTCGATCTAAATTCCCAAGGTTGTGGTTCTTGTTTCATTTGCTCCATATCCATACTTTCATCAATCATACCTGCAATTTTAACGTATCCTCCTAGAGGAATCCATCCAATTCCATAAGTGGTTTCGCCAATTTTCTTTTTAATCAAAGAAAATTTGTAATCAAAAAACAAATAGAACTTTTCTACTCTTGTTTTAAAGAGTTTTGCGGGGATAAAATGCCCTAATTCGTGTAGTACAATCAGCAAAGAAAGGCTTAATATAAATTGTGATGCTTTTATTAAAATTTCCATAAAGGATTCTTGTTATCAGTTTTAAAATCGGACAAATGTACGGTTTTAATAAAGGTTGTAAAAGAAAGATGTTTGGCTTGTTATTCTTTTAACAAAGTTTTAGAAATAGTGCCCTTATTTGTCTCAATCTTTAGAAGATAAGTACCTGTTTGTAGTTTTTTAAGGTTGATGTTTTTCTGCGGATTGGTTTGTGTAAAAATAACCTGACCTAACAGGTTAAAAACAACTATTTTTTTAATGATGATTTGCTGATTTGTTTGAATATTCAATAAATCATTCACAGGATTTGGATATATTGAGATAGCAGAAATTAATTCTTCTGAATTGATGTTTAAAGTTGCAGTATTATTGTTAGAAATGATATCAGAATTTGGATTAAAGATTACATTTGTAATCGCAAAACTTGCAGTATAATTAAAAATTTGTCCATTTGTTGTATGCTCAAATCGTGCAGTTTCTTCTTCTCCAGAAGCACCTTCAATTTTAAAAGTTAAAGGCATTTCAAAAAACGAAACGCTACTGTGAGATTGCGTTTGGTTTACGGTAATAGCAACGGAGTTTCCGTCTATATTACTGTTAGTTTGATAACTCGGGTAGCCTTCGCCAGTAAACCAATCATTAAAATATTCGGTTAAATTCTGTCCGCTTGTGGTTTCTAAATGTTGTATTAAATCAGATGTTTTTGCGTAACTGTATGCTAAATTGGGGTCTTGTAAATAGGCTTTTACCCCATTAAAAAAATGAGTGTCGCCTAATTTATATCGCAACATATGCAATACCATTGATCCTTTGTTATAACTTAAACGAGAGCTAAAAATCTGATTGATAGAGGTTGTGTCTGTACAAAAAACAGCCCCTCCTGTTTGAGAGGTAATGCTATTTATTTTTTCTTGTTTCCAACTTAAAAAATTAGCCTCTCCATCTAAATTTTCGATGGTTAATCCGCTTAAATAAGTTGCAAAACCTTCATTTAGCCAAATATCTTCCCAAGAACCACAGGTAACCTTATCTCCAAACCATTGATGTGCCAATTCGTGTGCAATTAAACCTCTACCAAAATTACCCATAAACGAAATGGTAGTGTGTTCCATGCCTCCTCCCCAACCAAATTGAGCATGTCCGTACTTTTCATCAGCAAACGGATATATTTCAAATAAGTTTCCGTAGAGGTTTATAATATCTACCGTAACAGGGGTTTGGTTTTGCGCTGTTGCTAAATTTTCTGGATACACATAATTATCAATATCAAAATTACCATTAGCAACATGATGTGAGTATTTGCTGTAATTGGTTACTGCAATGGCTATTAAATATGCAGGTATTTTGTATTTATGTTTCCAATGTGTTGTTTTATCGCTTCCACTGGTATTTTCTAAAATCATCAATCCGTTAGAAACTGCTGTGTATTGAGAAGGTGCTGTAATAAAGACATCAATAGAATCTATTTTGTCATTCAAATCTTGTTTACAAGGCCACCAACCTTTTGCTCCGTAAGGTTCAGAAAGTGTCCACAAAATAGGTGTTCCGTTATGTGTGTTTACTTCAAAAGAGCCAAAACCATTACTTGTGGGGTTTCCGCTATAAGTAACCGTTAGTGAGTCTAAAACACCTGTATTTTGTGTTGCAGAAAGCGTAATAACCAATTCGTCATTAGCATTTGTGGTAAAATTAAGGTTGTTTCCTCTTTGTGTTACGGCAGAAACGGTTAGGTTATTTGCCATATCAAAAGTAACACTTGTAAGGTTTTCTTTTGCGGTAAAATAAGTAGTTACATCTCCGCTAATTGTTGCTTGTGCAGGATCAACATTCCATTCTAATCTATGGTATTTTACGTCGTAATTTGCCGTGTTTATATTTCGTTGAAATAGCATTTTTTTCAAACCCCCTTTGCGTTCTACTTTTATCAATTCTTTTAAATAAGAATCTTTGTAATAGGTTTTTTTTTGAGCAAATAATACGAAGGATAAAAAATAAAATAATACCGTAAAATACTTCATAATCAACTAAATTTGTAAAAAATTATCAGCGTTTGGTTGGTAAATATAAAGACTTTTTTATGAACCTTGGTTTTTTTAGCAAATCGAAAGCAACGCTGCTTTTTTTAATTGTTTTTTCTGCGATAACGATTCCAGTTTTTTATCATTTATTAAAGGTTGAAAAGCAATTAAAAATATACAACCCTATTGATGTCAATCCCCGTTTGGTGGATAAATCTGTAAAGCACATTAAAAAAAATCACACGATTGCAAATTTTTCGCTCATCAATCAGAATGGAAAAATCATCACTAATAAAAATTACGAAGGTAAAATTTATGTAGCAGATTTCTTTTTTACAAGATGTACAACTATATGTTTAGCAATGACATATAATATGAGCGAATTGCAAGATTTTTATAAAAATGATGATGATATTATGTTTTTATCTCATTCTGTAACTCCTGTAATGGATAGTGTTTCAGTCCTAAAAAAATATGCCCTAAAAAAAGGTGTAATTGATGGGAAATGGAACATCACCACAGGTGATAAAAAACAGATTTATGAGTTGGCACGCAAAAGTTATTTTGCTGTTTTAGAAGAAGGTGATGGCGGAGAGCAAGATTTTATACATACAGAACAATTTGTCTTGGTTGATAAAGAGCGACGCATTCGTGGGTTTTATGATGGTACAGAAAAAGAAGATATGGAAAAGTTGAAAAAAGACATTGTTATTTTAAAGGCCTCATATACTCAAAAATAAGTTGTTTAGAATTAATCTAATTAGTATCTTTGCACTTTACATTCCCTGTTTTTGCAGGATTTTTTTTAATGATAAACCATTGTTTTGAGTACAATAGCATCCTTAGAAGTTGGAGAGGTCGGGATTATTTCTGAAGAAATGATAGATAAAATTCCATTAAAATTGTTAGAAATGGGCTGTTTACCTGGTGCCGTTGTAGAATTACTACAGGTAGCACCATTTAAAGATCCTCTATACATCTGTGTAAACGGAAGTCATTTGGCTATTAGAAAAGAAACAGCAGCAAACATTCAAATTATTAAAAGCTAATATGGATATAAAAAATCCTATAAAAGTAGCTTTAATCGGGAATCCGAATACAGGAAAAACCTCATTATTCAATCAACTTACAGGTTTAAGTCAAAAAGTAGGGAATTACCCAGGTGTAACGGTAGATAAAAAACAAGGAACCTGTAAATTACCCGATAATCATACTGCAATTATTACCGATTTACCAGGAACATATAGTGTAAACCCTACTTCTATTGATGAGAGTATTGTGGTAAAAACACTATTAAATACTTCTGATAAAGAGCATCCAGATGTAATTATTGTGGTGGCAGATGTAGAAAATTTAAAACGAAATTTGTTTTTATACTCGCAAATTAACGATTTAGAAACGCCGACCATTTTAGCCATTAACATGGCAGATCAAATGGAAAGAAAAGGAATTTCTATTGATATTGATGCATTGCAAAAAGAATTAAAATCAGAGGTAGTTTTACTAAGTGCTAGAAAAAATGAGGGGATAGATACTTTGAAAAAAGCAATTATAAAAGTATCACTTTCTGTTAAAAAAAGACCTTCTTGTGCGGTAAATCAAAAGGTAGATTCGGCATATTTTCAGAAATTAAAAGCCATTGCACCGAGCCATTCTATGTATGAATTATGGTTAATGATTGTACAAAATAATTTTCCAAACACTATTACATCCGAAGAAAAAGAGGCATTATTGGTTTTAAAAAAGGATGCTTCTAAACTTAAAAAATACCAGCATAAAGAAACTATTTATCGTTATCAAGAAATTAACGAAACTTTAAAAAAAGTTTACAAAGTAGACAGATTAAAAGCAACCGATGTTAGAAGTAAATTAGATAGAGTATTTACCCATAAAATCTTTGGATATGTGTTGTTTTTCGCCATTTTATTCTTGATTTTTCAATCTATTTTCGATTGGGCTTCTGCACCGATGAATTTTATTGACGAAACCTTTGCAAGTTTATCAGAATATGCAAAAAATAGTTTGCCAACAGGTGTTTTAACGGATTTAATTACTGATGGGATTATTCCAGGAATTGGAGGTGTGGTTATTTTTATCCCACAAATTGCTATCTTATTTTTGTTTGTAGCCATTTTAGAAGAAACAGGCTATATGAGTAGGGTGGTGTTTTTAATGGATAAGGTAATGCGTCGTTATGGGATGAGCGGAAAAAGTGTAATTCCATTAATTTCGGGTACAGCTTGTGCAATTCCTGCAGTAATGGCAACTAGAACTATTTCTAGTTGGAAAGAGCGCTTAATTACCATTTTGGTAACACCATTTACAACCTGTTCGGCACGCTTGCCTGTATATGCTATTATTATTTCGTTGATTATTCCTGATAAAAAACTTTTCGGATTGATAGGTCTTCAAGGATTTACCTTGTTATTATTATATGTTTTAGGGTTTACTACTGCTATTATTTCGGCATATATTTTACATAAAGTAATTAAGGTAGAGGGCAAAAAATCATTATTTGTGGTAGAAATGCCAAATTATAAAATACCATCTATAAAAAACATAGGATTAGAAGTTTTAGAAAAAACCAAAGCCTTTGTTTTCGGAGCAGGAAAAATTATTTTAGCAATTTCAATTGTGTTGTGGTTTTTAGCATCTAACGGACCAACATCTTATAAAAATGCTGAGAAAAATGTGATAGAAAATATTGAAAACCAACAGTTATCTGCAACTGAAATTCAGCACAAAGTGGCCTCAGAAAAATTAGAAAAATCTTATATCGGTATCTTAGGAAAAACGATAGAGCCAGTTATTAAACCATTGGGTTATGACTGGAAAATAGGAATTGCCTTAATCAGTTCTTTTGCAGCTCGTGAAGTTTTTGTGGGCACATTGGCAACAATTTATAGTGTAGAAAATGATGATGAAGATGTAGCCACCATCAAGCAAAAAATGGCAGCAGAAGTGCATCCATCAACAGGAAAAAAGATATTTAATTTTGCATCAGGAATGTCGCTATTAATTTTTTACGCTTTTGCAATGCAGTGTATGGGGACTGTTGCTATTGTAAAGCGAGAAACTAAAAGTTGGAAATGGCCATTGATTCAACTCTTCGGAATGGGAGCTTTGGCATACATAGCAGCGTTAATTGTATTTCAAATATTAAAATAATGCAAACAGTTTTAGTGTATATAATTTTAGGGATTGCAGTTCTATTTTTGATTAAAACGTTCTTTTTTAAATCAAAAAACACAAAAAGCTGCGCTACGGATTGTGGTTGTTCTTAATAAAAGGATTGTATGTAGTGTTTGTTACACAGAAAAAAGAAATAATAAAATAATTTTGTCTTTTTAAGATGACAAAATAATGAGTAATAAATTTTTTTTTAGCCTATTCTTTTTCTCTAGTTTGTTTATAACAGCACAAAAAAAGCCGATGTTTACCTACGGAACGCAAGTAGGTATTCAGCTTAATTCTGCCATACTTCCAGATATAAAAATCAACACGAGTATTAATAGTGTTCTCAACGGAGAAGATGTTATAAAAGGAAAACCTCAATTTGCTAATTTAACATTTAACTATAGATTTGGCGGTTTTGTAAAGTATAATCATGGCTTTGGTTTTGGTTTATTTGAAGTAAATTATACCACTACAAAAATTAAAAAAGAGGTTACATTTACACCAATAAATCCCTTTGGAGATATTACTTTTTTTACAACAACGTTAGAAAGGAGTTATAGTTATTTAGATATTGTTGTGTCTTATAATATGTACATATTTGATTCTTCTTTTTTAGGCTTAGGCGTTTCTATCTCTCCATTACTTTCTTATACAGGAAACCCTGAACCCAATAAAAAAGACTATCGCCTTTTTATAAATTTTGGATATCAACTTAATAAAAAGATCTTTATAAGTACTCGTGCCGAATTAGGGGTAAATGAGGTTTATAATAACTCATATATACACCACTTAATGATTCCTATTATTTTAAGTTATTCTTTTTAAGTGATTTTTTCATAACTATTTTTTATATTTGAAAATTAGTATTAACCATTATTAATGTATTAAATAAAAAAATTAAAATTTACTATTTTACTATTTTTAGTGATATTTTCATTAAAAATGAATGCTCAAAAATTCCCATCATTAGACAAAAGCCCTATGGATGTAGCATCTTATCCAAGTAGCTATAGAGTGTCTAATAAAATGATAAAAATAGCATATAGCCGTCCGCAATTAAAAGGAAGAACAGTAGCAAGTTTAACACCAGAAAGAAAAATTTGGCGTACAGGAGCCAATGAAGCTGCAGAAATTACCTTTTATAAAGATGTTATTTTTGGAGGAAAAGAAGTGAAAGCAGGAAGATATACATTGTTTACTATTCCAAATAAAAAAATATGGACAGTAATTTTAAGTACTGCAAAAAACGTATGGGGTGCTTATTTTTATAAAGAAAGTGAAGACGTGGTAAGAGTGCAAGCAACGGTTTCTAAAGGAAAAAAATCAATCGAAGCATTTTCTATTGCTTTTGATGGAGAAGATGATAATGTAATGATGTACTTAGGCTGGGGAACAACAGTGGTTTCACTTCCTATAAAAGGAGCTTTTAAAGAAAATTAACAACATACTTTACTAAATTTTTAAAGTCTTACAAGTTACTTTAACCTGTAAGTCAGGGCAAACTCATACTTTTATTTTTAACACCTTTAGCAAATACTGATTATC
>CAZZNK010000002.1:17281-56741 GCA_964655585.1 uncultured Flavobacteriaceae bacterium | reverse complement strand
TAATTCCATCATTGTCCGTACCTACCGAAGTGTTGTCGCAAATTCTATATTCTGTTGGAGTTTGAGGGGTGGGTAAGGCTGTAACCAATAGTGTAAAACTGGTAGTATCATAACAAATGTCTGGAAATAATGTATTATGTACTCTTGCATAAATAGTTTCTAATCCGTAAGCAGTTGTGTTTGTAAATGGGTTAGAAAGTGCATTTGCAGTAATATTTCCATCTACATCAGCTTGAGTTGGATAATAAACTACTTCAAAAACTGCAGGGTCTTGTCCGTTTAGAATTTCTGCATTTTTATCTGCCTGTAAATCAAAGGTGTTAAAACCATCGTTATTGTCATCACAGAATAAAATATTTGGTGGTTGTGTTGCAACAGGTAGAGGATGAAACGTAATCTCTACTTCGTCTTCTCCTGTTCCTCCAACATCATCAGTTACTTCTACCTTATAAATACCTGAAACATTTGTATTGATTACTAATGTTGCATTGGTTTCTCCTGCAAGTTCGTTAAAACCAGCACCTGTATCTAAAAACCATTTATAGCCTGTTATTGTACCCGTAGTTGGGGTTCCGTCTAAAGTAACCACAGTGCCATCACAAACATTTTGATCAACTCCTAAATCTCCTGCCACAATGGAACAGTCTGTACTTCCTGAACCTGGAAAACCTGCAAGCGTATTTCTCATTCTTATAAAACCTGGACTATCTGCAAAATTCGTAATTAAAATAATATAATACTCATCTGCTAAAGCTCCTGTTATATTTAATGTTTCTACAGCTGCATTAGAATAACTACAACCAACTTCATTAGGCGTATTTAAAAAACTATAATCTCCTCCTTGAATTAATGTAACTTCAGGTCCTGTAAATGGCCCCCAAGCTATAAAATCTACATCTAATTGGGCACCAGTAAAATCAGCAAGAGAATTTTGTTCAATCAATAATGAAAGGTTTCCTGGGTTATCAATTTTAATAAAGAACCAAGCTGGATTTGGTTGCGTACCTAAACAAGCATAATTTGGCCCTGATTCTGCACTTCCTCCACCTGTAATATTTGCAAAATTTATACCCGTGTCAGAACAAAAAGGATTTGCATCTCCTAATGTAGTATTCTGTGAAAAAGTAATAAGTGAGATAAAAAACGAAACAAAAAATATTTTTTTTCTAAGCATTACATCCTATATTTTTTATGTGATTCAATTATTTTTTTTACTTTTTTATACTTATCGAACTGCAATCGACTTACTAAGGCAAAAACTTCTAAATCTTGTGATTTTACAATTTTATTTATTTTAAAACCTCTACCCCTTTTATCAGAAATTATAATTTTTGCAAGCTTATCATTTGTTTTTATCAAAATTTGATAAAACTCTTTGTTTTGATTTACCGATAAATTTAATTCTTTCTGATACTTTTTACAGATACTGTCTATATACTTTTTTTTAGTATAATCTTGAGCAAAAACAGAACTCCCTAACAACAATAAAACAATTGTTATTGTAGATATATATTTTCTCATTTGTTATTTTTTTTATTTAATTTTAACGAATCAGTTTTCTATATTTAATACGTTTTGGCATTAAATCACCTCCTAAACGTTTCTTTTTATTTTCTTCATATTCAGAAAAACCACCTTCAAAAAAATAGACTTCACTATTTCCTTCAAAAGCTAAAATATGCGTACAAATTCTATCTAAAAACCATCTATCGTGACTAATAACTACTGCACAACCTGCAAAATTTTCTAGACCTTCTTCTAAAGCCCTTAAGGTATTTACATCTAAATCATTAGTGGGTTCATCTAAAAGTAACACATTCCCTTCTTCTTTTAGTGTCATTGCTAAATGAAGTCTATTACGCTCTCCTCCTGAAAGGAGTTTTACTTTTTTATTTTGTTCACTTCCAGAGAAATTAAAGCGACTTAGATATGCACGAGAATTTACTTGTTTCCCTCCCATCGTTACCAAATCTTGCTCATCGCTAAAATTTTGCCAAATCGTTTTTTCAGGATCTATATTAGAATGTTTTTGATCTACATAAGCAATTTTAGCAGTTTCACCTACTTTAAATTCACCTTTGTCCGGTGTTTCTTCGCCCATTATCATTTTAAAAATAGTGGTTTTACCCGCACCATTGGGTCCGATAACACCAACGATTCCTGCTTGTGGTAAATTGAAATTTAAATCGTCATATAATAATTTATCATCATACCCTTTGCTAACACCAACAGCTTCAATAACATTGGTTCCTAAACGTGGACCATTTGGAATGTAAATCTCTAATTTTTCATCTAATTGATTTTGATTTTGACTCATCAATTTATCGTAATTCTTCAAACGTGCTTTTTGTTTTGTTTGACGACCTTTTGCTCCTTGACGCACCCATTCTAACTCACGTTCTAAAGTTTTTTGACGTTTCGAAGCCGTTTTGCTTTCTTTCGCCATTCGTTGTGATTTTTGATCTAACCAAGACGAATAATTTCCTTTCCAAGGAATACCTTGACCTCTATCGAGTTCTAAAATCCAACCTGCCACATTATCTAAAAAATATCTATCATGTGTTACCGCAATAATGGTTCCTTTATAACTTGCCAAATGATGCTCTAACCAATGTACTGATTCTGCATCTAAATGATTTGTTGGCTCATCTAATAATAACACATCTGGCTCTTGTAGTAACAATCTACAAAGTGCTACTCTACGTCTTTCTCCTCCTGATAAAACGCCTATTTTCTTATCACCATCTGGAGTCCGTAAGGCATCCATTGCAATTTCTAATTTAGTATCTAGCTCCCAAGCATTTGCTGCATCAATTTGGTCTTGTAAAACAGCTTGTCTATCCATTAATTTTTGCATTTTATCTGCATCAGAATAAACTTCCTCTAAACCAAATTGGTCATTAATTTTATTGTACTCATCTAAAATAGCAACGGTTTCTGCTGCACCTTCTCTAACAACTTCCATCACCGTTTTATCGTCATCTAGTTGAGGTTCTTGCTCTAACATTCCAACAGAATAATCTTGAGAAAAAACAACATCACCTTGATAATTTTTATCAATACCTGCAATAATTTTTAATAAGGTAGATTTACCAGAACCGTTGAGCCCTAAAATTCCGATTTTCGCTCCATAAAAGAAACTCAAATAAATATTTTTTAAAACAGGTGTATTCGCTGTTTTAAAAGTTTTGGTTACTCCAGACATGGAGAAAATTACTTTTTTATCATCACTCATTATACTCTTCCTTTTAAAGCGTTAAACACCCATGCGATAGCAAAAAAGCCAACACCAACTGCAGCAAAACCCCAACCAGCAACCTGATCATATCTAAAAGCACCCAATGCTATTAATCCTAAACCTACTAATATCATTATAAACGTTGCCCAAGCGAGCACCGTATTTTTATCCATTCCCATAATATTTTGTTTTCAAAAAAGTGAATTACAAATATCGTATTTATTTTGTTATTTGTATTTTAAAACATCAATTATAAAAAAAAATTGCTTTGGCAACATACAATTTCATATAATTTACTTTTAATTTTTTGCTAATTTGCGTAAAGCTACCCATTGTTTTAGCATTTCACGGGCATCTGTTGCAGGGTATCCTAATACCGTTTTTCCTGCCTCTACATCTGCAATAACACCAGAACCTGCACCGACAGTAACACCTGAGTGTAATGTGATATGATCTTTTATAGATGCGCTACCACCAATAGTAACACCATCTCCTAAAGTTACTGAACCTGCCAATCCACTACTCCCTGCCATAATACATGATCTTCCTAACACACAATTATGTGCAATTTGCACTAAATTATCAATTTTACAACCATCACCAATAATAGTAGAACTAAACTTACCTCTATCTACACAAGAATTTGCACCAATTTCTACATAATTACCAATAATAACATTACCGATATGTATAATTTTTACCAAACTGCTACCATCTGCACTTGGTCGATACCCAAACCCATCTGCACCAATACTTACATTCGCATGAAAAATACAGTGATTACCGATTTCTGTACGTTCTCTAATTACCGTTCCCGACCAAATTATAGTATGTTCTCCTATTTTTGTATCGTCTAAAATTGTAACATTTGGATACAATACAACTCCATCTCCCAAAACAACATTTTTTCCAACATAAGTTCCTGCACCAATTTTACAGTTTTTTCCGATTTTTACGGATGAATCTATCACTGCCGTTGGATGAATTTCTTTTTGAAAATGTGGAGAATCTGGTTCAAAAGCCTCTAATAATTGAGCCATTGCCAAATCAGGATTTTTTACTTTTATAAATGCTTTTCCCATTCCTGGCTCAATTTTAATCCCATCAAAAACAATGGCTACAGATGCGCTTGAAGCTTCCCAGAATTTTACATACTTTCTGTTTCCTATAAATGTAATATGCTCTTTTTTTGCTTTGGATATTTCTTCTGGGGCTGTAATTTTTTCTAAACAAACTCCAACTAATTCACCCTTTAAAATCGAATTAATTTCTTGTACTGTAAATAATTTCATTTCCTTAATTTAAAGTGTTACTGCCAATCTACAACCCTGATTTATAGCTCTTTTTGCATCTAATTCTGATGCCACATCTGCCCCACCAATTACATGTACTTTCATTCCTTTTTCTTCTAACGGAATTAGTAATTCTTTAAACGGTGTTTGACCTGCACAAATAATAATAGTATCAACTTCTAAAATTTTATTTTCTTCATTTTGAACATAATGCAAACCAATAGCATCAATTTTAGTGTATTGCACTCTATTGATAAATTGTACATTTTTCTTTTTCAAGGTAGATCTATGAATCCAACCCGTAGTTTTGCCTAACTTACCTCCAAACTTTCCTTTACTTCGTTTGAACATAAAAATTTCTCTAGGTGATGGTTCAATTTCAGCAGTAATCCCTTCAATACCACTTCTTACTGATAAAGTTTTATCAATTCCCCATTCTTTTAACCAAATATCAATATTTACTGCTGATGATTCTCCTTTGTGCGCTAAATATTCTGCCACATCAAAACCGATACCCCCTGCACCAATAATAGCAACTCTTTTTCCAACCCGTTTTTTATGTTTTAAAACATCAATATAATTCAATACTTTTTGATGCTCAATTCCCTTAATATTTGGCATTCTTGGTATAATTCCTGTTGCCAAAATTATTTCATCAAAATTGCCATTTATCAAATCATCCGAAGAGACTTCTATATCCAGTTTTACAGTTACATTAAAAAGTTCTAACTGTTTTTTAAAATACCGAATGGTTTCATAAAACTCCTCTTTTCCAGGGATTTGCTTCGCGATATTAAACTGCCCTCCAATTTCTGATGCTTTATCAAATAACGTAACATTATGCCCACATTCTGCAGCCACTTTTGCCGCAGCTAAACCAGCAGGTCCTGCACCAACAACGGCTATTTTTTTCTGCTTAGACGTTTTATTATAATTCAACTCCGTTTCGTGGCACGCTCTCGGATTTACCAAACAACTCGCTATTTTTTGCTGAAAAACATGATCTAAACAATCCTGATTACAAGCAATACAAGTATTAATTTCATCATCCTTTTCGGCCACTGCTTTATTTACCCATTCAGCATCTGCTAAAAAAGGACGCGCCATAGAAATCATATCTGCATGCCCTTCTGCTAATATTTTTTCAGCAGTTTCTGGCATATTTATTCGGTTAGAAGTTATTAGTGGAATAGAAACTTCTTCTTTCATTTTTTGAGTAACCCAACTAAAAGCTGCTCTTGGTACTGAGGTAGCAATGGTAGGAATTCGTGACTCGTGCCAACCAATCCCCGTATTGATAATCGTTGCACCTGCTTTTTCTATTTCTTTAGCTAAGTACACTATTTCTTCCCAAGAACTCCCTTTATCAACCAAATCTAACATTGACAAACGATATATAATAATAAATTTTTCTCCAACAGCTGCCCTCACTCGTTGCACCAATTCAATTGGCAATCTAATTCTATTTTTATATTCTCCTCCCCAATCATCGGTACGTCTATTGGTTCTTTTTACAATAAACTGATTGATTAGATACCCCTCCGACCCCATAATTTCGACACCATCATAACCCGCAATTTGAGCCAATTCTGCAGTATTTACAAAATCTTTAATTGTTCTTTTAATACCAGACTGCTTCAACTCAAAAGGTTTGAAAGGTGTTATTGGAGATTTTATTGCTGATGGTGCTACACTTAAAGGATGATACCCATAACGACCAGAGTGTAAAATTTGCATACAAATTTTACCGCCCTCTTTATGTACCGATTTTGTAATAATTTTATGTTTTTCAGCATGTTTTTTGGTGCTCATTCTTGCTGCCATCGGAACCGTCCAACCCTGTATGTTAGGAGATATTCCTCCTGTAACAATCAACCCAACTCCTCCTTTTGCTCTTTCTGCGTAATAGGTTGCAATTCGTTGAAAGCCATTTTTTTCTTCTTCAAGCCCTGTGTGCATAGAACCCATTAAAATTCTGTTTTTTAAGGTTGTAAACCCTAAATCTAACGGTTCAAAAATATGTTTGTACTTGGTCATTTATTTTTCTTTTTTATTATGCATGCATAAGAATTAGCAAGGTAATTTATTTATTTGAATTCAGAAAATGGTTTTAGTGATTGAAACCCAAATAAAGCCACTTGAAACTATCTATATTTTTATTGAAATTCCTTCGGATTTTCTTACTTTAGCAACTCATTTTAAAATTCCTAAATGGATATCAACTTCAATAAAAACGAAGATTATAACAAACTTTTAGTTGCTGATTTACGTAAAAAATTTGCTAAAGTAAAATTAGGTGGCGGAAAAACTCGTATTGAAAAACATCACTCAAAAGGAAAGCTAACTGCTAGAGAACGAATTGACTACCTATTAGACACTAATTCGAAAAACATAGAAATCGGAACTTTTGCTGGCGATAAAATGTACGAAGAACATGGCGGATGCCCATCGGCAGGAGTTGTTGTAAAAATGGGGTATGTAAGTGGTAGACAATGTATTGTTGTTGCTAATGATGCTACGGTTAAAGCTGGTGCTTGGTTTCCTATCACCGGAAAAAAGAATTTACGAGCACAAGAAATATCCATAGAAAATAAAATCCCTATCATTTATTTGGTAGATTCTGCAGGTGTATACCTCCCTTTACAAGATGAAATTTTTCCTGATAAAGAACATTTTGGGCGGATTTTTAGAAATAATGCAGTGATGAGCAGCATGGGGATTACACAAATTTCTGCTGTTATGGGTAGTTGTGTTGCGGGTGGAGCTTATTTACCAATTATGAGTGATGAAGCTTTAATTGTAGACAAAACTGCTAGTATTTTTTTAGCAGGAAGTTATTTGGTAAAAGCTGCCATAGGAGAAAGTATTGATAATGAAACTTTAGGTGGAGCAACCACACATTGCGAAATTTCTGGAGTTACAGATTACAAAGCCAAAGATGACAAAGATGCATTAGATAAAATAAAATTTATTGTTGATAAAATTGGTGATTATGATAAAGCTGGTTTTAGTAAAACCGAATCTTTTTTACCAAAAGAAAAAGAAGATGATATTTTCGGGATTCTTCCAAAAGAAAGAAACGCTCAATATGATATGCTAGAAATCATAAAACGTTTGGTTGATAATTCTGAATTTGAGCAATACAAAGAAGGTTACGGAAAAACTATTTTAACAGGTTATGCCAGAATTGATGGATGGGCAGTAGGTATTGTTGCCAATCAACGAAAATTAGTAAAAACCAAAAGTGGAGAAATGCAATTTGGTGGGGTTATTTATAACGATAGTGCCGATAAGGCTACACGTTTTATCGCTAATTGTAATCAAAAGAAAATCCCCTTAGTTTTTTTACAAGATGTTACTGGTTTTATGGTAGGTAGTAAGTCTGAACATGGAGGTATTATTAAAGATGGTGCTAAAATGGTCAATGCAGTGAGTAATTCAGTTGTACCAAAATTTACAATCATTATCGGGAATTCTTACGGAGCAGGGAATTATGCCATGTGCGGAAAAGCCTATGACCCAAGATTAATTGTAGCGTGGCCAAGTGCAGAGTTAGCCGTAATGAGCGGAAATTCAGCAGCAAAAGTGTTGTTACAAATAGAAAAAGCATCTTTACTGAAAAAGGGTAAAAAAATTACACCAGAAAAAGAAGCGGAATTATTTGATAAAATAAAATTGAGATACGATGAGCAAGTATCTCCCTATTATGCAGCGGCAAGAATCTGGACAGACGGTGTGATTAATCCACTAGATACCAGAACATGGATTTCTATGGGAATTGAGGCTGCAAACCACGCTCCTATTGAGAAAAAATTTAATATGGGGATTTTACAAGTGTAATTACAGAATAAACATTAAAAAAAATAACGATTAAACAATATATATGGGAAGAGCATTTGAACTCAGAAAAGGAAGAAAAATGAAACGTTGGTCTGCAATGGCAAAAACATTTACCAGAATTGGTAAAGACATTGTAATGGCGATTAAAGATGGTGGCGGAAACCCAGAAACCAACTCGCGTTTAAGAGCTGTAATGCAAAATGCAAAAGCAGCCAATATGCCTAAAGAAAATGTGGCTCGTGCTATTAAAAAAGCATCAGACAAAGACACAAGCAACTACAAAGAAGTTTTATTTGAAGGGTATGCACCTCACGGAATTGCCGTTATTGTAGAAACCGCAACCGACAACAACAATAGAACGGTTGCCAACGTAAGAGCTATTTTTAATAAATGTGATGGGAATTTCGGAACCTCTGGCTCTGTAATTTTCATGTTTGATCATGTCTGTAATTTTACTGTTAAAAAGGAAGACATCTCGATAGATTTAGAAGAATTAGAATTAGAATTGATAGATTTTGAAGTAGAAGAAGTTTTTGTTGATGATGAGGGAATTATTATTTACGCTCCTTTTGAGCAATTTGGTTCTATACAATCTTTCTTTGAAGAAAATAATGTAGAAATTATCTCTTCTGGTTTTGAGCGTATGCCAACTACTACCACAAAATTAAACGAAGAACAACAAGGTGATGTAGAAAAGTTATTAGAAAAACTAGAAGAAGATGATGATGTACAACATGTGTATCATTCTATGGTAATAGAATAACAAACAGAAAGCTAACTACCTCGGTCCAAAGGCGCAAAGTCTTAGATAGAAATTCTCTTTTTATTTCTACACAAACGTTGAGGTATTAAACCCAAAAATGATTAAAAAGCCGTATAAATTTATACGGCTTTTTTACATTCAATAAACTTCTTTTTTAATTAATTGTTTTATCCCCCGATAACAATACAATCTTCTAATAATTCATTTAAATGCAAGGTTCAAATGTATGCTATCTTATTAATAAGCAATAATATCTACATACGACAAAACTACTACGAACTTTATTTTATAGGTTAAAAACTACTACATTTGCCTATTATTTAATTTTTGTTATGAAACAAAATAAAATTATTGTTTTAAAAAACACCTTTGTATTGTTTTTTATTTTTTTAAACCTCATATCCTATGGTCAAGAAATTATTCTTCAGAACGGAGATCAATGGAGCTATTATGATAGAGGTTATTTAGAAGATGACTGGTATAAAAAACAAAATAATCAAGATTGGGAAACAGGAAACTCTCCATTAGGCTATGGAGATAAAACTATTACAACTATTATTAAATACGGCTATGACAAAGAAAATAAAGATCTTATAAAATACTTTACTAAAAAAGTAACAATAAAAAATACCTTAAAGTTTAAAGGCTATGAATTTAGGTTAAGAAGAGATGATGGAGCTATTATATATATAAACGGAAAAGAATTATATAGAGACAACATGCCTAATGGGTATATTGCAAAAAGTACGAAAGCAATAAGGTTAATTGATAGTGAAGAAGAAACAAAGTTTAATATAAAATTTTTTAATTCATCAATTCTAAAAAAAGGAGAAAATACAATAAGTGTTCAAATACACCAAGTAAACCCATACTCAAGTGATTGCTCATTTAGTTTAGAGATAATTGGACATACCAACATCAATATTCTTACCGAAGTTGTACGGAAACAAATTGAAACAAAAAAAACGTTAGAAATAAAAATTGACGCTTTAAGTTCTAATTTTATTTTAAAAAATACCGTAACACAGCTAGAAATATACAAAAACTCAAACCAGAACCTCAAGTTTTTACTTTTTTTCATTTCCTTTCTGCTAATTATAACCATAATTGGTAGCTATACTATTTACATTAAAAACAGAAAAAGTGAAGACACTTTTAAAGATACTATTCAAAAATTAAATTATGACGTTATAGAAAATGAAAAAAAGATGATTTCATTCTCTACACAGCTCTTACATTACAAGCAATATTTAAAAGAAGTAAAAGCAGACTTAAACTTTATTAAAACTGATAGCAACACTAAAGCACTAAACAACAGTATAAAACAAATAGACTTTCTCATTGAAAACAATGATGAATGGGAACAATTAAAAACTCATTTCAATACAGTGTTTAGCGGTTTTTATGACAAACTACTAACAAATTGCCCAACATTAACTGAAACAGAGCTAAGACACTGTATGTTTATTAAATTACACATACAAACAAAAGAGATTGCAAGAATTTTAAACATAGATCCAAGATCTGTACAGACGGCTAGGTACAGAATAAAGAAAAAGTTAAATTTACCTGAAGAGCAAGACTTAAGAAGTTTTTTAATTACTCCTTAACAAGCAAACTCAACGTTTTTTTTCGTTGGACTTTTTTTGTAGCAGTTTCTACAAATTGCGCTACAAAAAAAAAATCTTTCGGAATCTCAAATTTTGTAAGGCTTGAAACTCTATTCAAGTTTATTTCTGATTCTTTTCCTTCTATAACTAGAATTAATTTTTCTCCCAAAACTACATCAGAAATTCCAGCTACAAAAAAACGCTGTGTTATCATTTTAGATAATTTCTTTTCAATAACTTCTGGATGCAATTTTACTCCGCCAGAATTAATGACATTATCATACCGCCCCAACCATTCAAATTGAGTTTTAGAAACAAGCCTAACAACATCATTTGTAACAATTTTTTCTGAGGCAACTTTTGGCGCATCGATAACTAAACATTTTCTTTCGTCTTGAGAAATAGCAATATCAGACAGTGCTTGATACACCGATTGCTTCGTCATTCCTCCTCGCAATGACGAGAAGTTATTGAGTTTTTTTACCGCAATATGCGTAACCGTTTCCGTCATTCCGTAAGTAGCAAAAACTGCTGTTGATATATTTTGTAATTGATTCTCTAGCTCTTTTGAAACGACACCTCCACCAACAATCATTTTTTTTATTTTGTGTAAATCTCCTAAAGAATTCTGCAATTGCATTGGTACCATTGCTGTAAAATCATACTGTTTTTTTATCCCACGAAGTGGAAAAGAAATGGAATCAATTACATCTAATTCCCAACCTAAAACTAAGGCTCTTACCAACATCATTTTTCCTGCAATATATTCAGTTGACAAACATAACAGCGCAGTAGTTTTTTCTGATAAATCAAAGAATTTTCCCGTAGCCAAAGCAGAATTTATCATAAATTCCTTTTGTACAGAAATCAGTTTTGGTTTTCCTGTAGATCCTGAGGTTTGTATCGTAATAAAATCGTCTTCAGAAAACAAGTTTTTTAAAAATTGATGAGTTGAAGCTGATAATCCTTCAGAAAAAACCAACAACTCTTCTACTGACGAAAATGATTTTCCGTTGAGCTGAAATGATGTATTTATGTTAAGATTCTTCACTTTGTTTTGAGCGGCAAGTTATTTCTTTCTTTTAAACCTACGAAACCTTTAATCTGAAAGATTACTTCGTCCTTCGTCCTCGTAATGACTTATAATTAATGGTTTTTCAATATTACCAACCAATTTTTCTTGCCAATTTCTCCAACCATATTTCTTAGAAAAAATGAGCAGAATAATAGGATATAACACCAAGACAGGAAAAAACATTTCGAAACCAGCAGATGGCTCTGACGTATCAATATACAAGGCGTCTGTTTGAAAAACAGTCCAATTTGTAGTGACAAAAAATGCAGCAACAATATTGTTTGCAGCATGTAAACCGAGGGCTAATTCTGTACCTTCATCCATCAACGTTATAATTCCGAATAAAAATCCTGTACCAATATAAAACACCATAGAAATGTATCCTAATTTTTCTACTTCGGGATTCATTCCATGCAATAATCCGAAGGCAACAGATGTAAATAATAATGGGAACCACCTGTTTTTAACTAAAATTCCGATTCCTTGCATAAAATAGCCTCTAAACAACAACTCCTCAAAACTTGTTTGAAATGGTAAAAATAAAAATGCTACCGCAACCAATGTAAAAAACGGAACGGGTTTAAAATTCCATACATAATCTGCTGGAGATACTAAAATCCCTATAGATATCACAACAACAGAAATTCCTCCCCACAACAAAAAACCAAAGAAAACTCGCTGCCAATCAATTTTTTGCCTGCTGGTTACTAAACTTGTAAAACTCCTTTTATGAATAAATTTCACACTTAAATACAATGCCCACAAGCCAATAGCGAACATAAAAATCATCAGAAATAAAAACAAGTTTTTATCAATTCCTATTTTCATAAAACTATCTTCAGCTGCTTTTCTAAAATGATTTATATTCTCTGAATGCATTGCTGCAGCTACAAACAAGGGTATTGCACCAATTATTTGCCATCCAAAAAAAACTACAAAAACAGTTGCTAGATAATGATACCATTCATTTTTTCCTTTGTATGCTTGCTGTATATAGTTCATATTTTATTGATTATTTTCTTTTCAAACAAATTACTTCGTCGAAAACCCCTCGTAATAACATCATAATTTAAAATTCCAATTTAAATCTGGGCGATACTGCAATGTACCATTTTTTACTTGTAACGGACTCTCAAAATTGTTGGTAAATAAACTTCCTGTACCCAAACCTTGTGGCATTCTATTACCCAAAATATACGTAAATTGTGCTATCGCATTCAACCCAATATTACTCTCTAAAGCAGATGTAATCCACCATTTTATCTGTTGTTTTTCTGCCAAATCAATCCATTCTTTACTTCCTTGAAAACCACCTATTAAACTTGGTTTTAAGATAATATATTGTGGATTTATAATTGCTAATAATTTTCTTTTTTCTTCGGATGAAAACACACCAATTAACTCTTCATCTAAAGCAATTGGCAATGGCGTTTCTTTACATAATTTAGACATTTCTAAAAACTGACCTTGTTTGATAGGTTGCTCTATAGAATGAAGGTCTAAATCTGACAATTGCTTTAATTTTTCTAAAGCATTCTTCGGATGAAAAGCTCCATTTGCATCTACCCGTAATTCAATTTCTTTGGATGAAAACTCTTTTCTGATGGATGATAACAACTCGTATTCGGTATCAAAATCAATTGCCCCAATTTTCATTTTTATACAATTAAAACCTGCTTCAATTTTTTCTTTGATTTGAGTTTTCATAAACTCTTTTGAGCCCATCCACACCAATCCATTGATATTTATAGATGCTTTTCCTTTTGTAAATTCTGATGGAAACAACTCAAATTTATCTCTGTTTTTTAAAGATAAAAAAGCTTGCTCTAACCCAAATTGAATACTTGGAAACTCTATGAATTTCTCTAACAAAACACCTAATCCTAAGTTGATGTTTTTACATGCCCAATCTAGTTTTTCTTCGTAATCTGGTTTATCATCAATACTCAATCCTTTAAACAATCCGCACTCACCAATTCCTTGATTTTTGTTATCAGAAAGAATAATAAACCATGTCTCTTTGGTTTTTAAAACACCTCGAGATGTTCCGCTTGGGTTTTTAAAATTAAGAATATGTTTTTGGTAAGTTGCTGTTATCAAACTGTATTATTTTTCGATAAATTTTTTAAATTTTTCTAAATACCCTTGGCTTACTTGTTTAAAAGTACCTTTAAAATAAGGAAACAAACAACTCATTATATACGACTTACTTTGTATAGAAGAATGTTGTATAATCTTCGTATTATTACCTTCAATTATAAAATTATAAGCATCAATTTTAAACATTTCTTTAGAGTCAAAATGAAAAGTTATTTTTTTATTTAGAATGTATTCTGTAATTTTTTCTTGCATTTCAATCTCTTGCCCTTGATTTTCTATCACCATTTTATAAATGCTCCCTACTTTATTTACTTTTTCTTCAAGAGGTTCAATAGATTTTATTTCTGGTATCCATTTTTTTAGCATTTCAGGGTTTTCAAATGCAGAAAAAACTTTATCTATTGGTTTATTAATTTCTATTTCTGTGGTGTATTTTACCTCTTGCACAACCAATCCTGTAGCTAAAAAAACTACGGTGAATGCGATAACAATTCCTAAGATTATTTTTACTGATTTCATTTAGATACTTGTAATTCTTTAAATTAAATTATTATTTATTGTTGTTTTTTCTTTCTCCATCTTCTAAATAAAAAGACTAAAATGAAGATAATAATAATGAATGGCCAAATATTAATAAGAGCAACAAAAAACCAAACTAAATTATCGAATCCGTTTTTAAACCCATTTTTAAACTTCCTAGAAAAATTAGTGTCTGAATTAATTATCTTGTAGAAAGTAATATTTAATGTAGAAAATGATATTTGATTTTTTAAGTATTTTAAGCGCCCTTCTATAGATTCTATCTCTGTTCTTAAAACACCTATTTGTCTTTCTACTTGTAAAATTTCTGTAACACTCTTAGCCCTTTGTAGAATTTCTAAATATCTTTTTTCTATTTTTTTCTTTGTCGCAAGCCTTGTTTGAGCATCTAAAAATTGTTCAGTCACATCACTAACTGTAATTTCTTTAGTGTCAAACTTTTTTACATTTTTTGAAATATTTTCTAGAAAAGCATCAAAATTTTTAGTAGGAATACGCAGTTCTATAGTATTATTTAAGCGATACGAATTTTTATAAAACCTATCTGCAGACACATAAGCATTGTGTTTTTTAACAGCAGTAATAATATTTTTATGGGTTTCTTCTAAATTTTCTGTTTCAAATTCTACCCTTCCTTTTTTTATAAGCTTTCTTTCTGTTTTTACAATATCTAATGATTCAGATTCTATATCTGCATTCATGTTCACATCATTACCTACAACAGCACTCCCTAAATCACTGTACCTTTTAGGAGTATTATCAGTGCAAGCACTTAGAAAAATAAAAAGAATTGCGAATTTCAGTATCGTTTTCATATCGTTTAATTTTTGATTTACAAGTTACAAAACTTGTGCCAACCCAAAAAGAATTGCAAATAGAAATGTACTGAGTGCTACTTTTTTCAATTCGCCGTCTAATAGTTTTTCATCACTATTTCTTTTCACAAATAACAAATGTTTTACCAACGGTATATATGCAATCAAAAATAAAAATTGTTTCGAATGTTGATAATTCAGCATCACATAAACAACGGCAAACAATAAAGAAAATCCTATTAAAAAATAATGATATATTTTTGCTTTTTGACTTCCTATCTTTACAACTAAGGTGTTTTTATTCACTTTTTTATCATTCTCTCTATCGCGCATATTATTTAAATTCAATACTGCTGTACTTAACAGTCCGACAGAAAATGCTGGTAAAAAAACAGAGAGATTAACCGATTTTGTGTACAAAAAACAGCTTCCGACAACGCTTAACAATCCGAAGAAAACAAACACAAAAACATCTCCAAATCCGCTATAACCATAAGCAGTTTTCCCAACCGTATATTTAATAGCTGCGGCAATAGACGCAATTCCTAAAACAAAAAATAAGATTGAGTAGCCAAAATTTTCTTTTCCGAAAGAGATATAAATTAATAATAACGCAACAATTAACGTAATAATTACTGTAATTATCATTGCTGTTTTCATTTGTTTTGGAGAGATAATCCCAGATGCCACCATACGTTGTTCTCCTGTTCGGTTAGTGTCAGTACCTTTTACTCCATCACCATAATCGTTCGCAAAATTAGAGATTACTTGAAACCCGATAGTAGTTAATAATGCCAGAATACAAATTTCCCAATCGAAAAAACCATATGATGCCGCTAAGAAGCTTCCAACAACAATCCCTGAAAGGGATAATGGCAAAGTGCGTAAACGTGCGGCTTTTAGGTAGTTTTTTACATCCATGGCTTTGTGTTACTTTCTACTTTAAATAATGTGTAATTATATATTTTAACTGCTTCACTTTTTTGTAAACATGGTATATCAACTTTTCCTAAAGCAGTTTGAAATATCAAATCAACTACATTACTTCTCTTTTGAAAAACACTTTGTTTCATTTTTATATTTTGCACTTTATAAAAAGGTAAATAAGTATGATGTGTTTCTATTATCCCTCCTTGTGAAACAATTAACAAATCATCACTAATTTTATAAAATCTCTTTTTAAATTTTGTAATAACATTTAAAATCAATAATGGGATTAACAATATATTTACAAACAAACTATTTAAGTCTTTAAAGCTAAAAAACAACACTAAATTTAGTGCTACTAATAAGACGAAACTCCATAAAAAAAGCCTCTTTTTAAAAAAAATATCTGAACACCTTTTCTCTGAGAAACTCACATTCTCAAATGCATACAAAATTTCTTTTATTTTTACAAGTAGCTCTTTTTTACATCCAACTATTTTTATAAGTTTCTTATTCTTTTTTAGCATAGATTCTCCTGCTTGTTTAAAGACAACAGAAGAAATACCCAATTTCTTTTTTATAATATTATCTGATATTGTAATACTTTGAATTTTTTCTAATTTTAACAATTTAAATCGTTTTGTAAATAGTCCTTGATTTATTTCAAAAGCCTTGTTTTTAAAAAATACTGTTAAATTAAAATGGAATAAAAACACTCTAATGACTGAAGTAAATATTGAAATTACAGCTACTATTAATAATAAAATTAAATTATGAATAATAAAATCAAAACCTTCATTAAAATATTTTTTAAAAAAAGATTCAAAACCAAAACCTTTAAATATATCTTTTACCTGATTAAAAACGCCAAACAATATTGATGATAGTAATAACAAACTTATTAAGTGATTCTCTGCTAAACCAACCTTTACTAACTCTTTTAAAGTGATTTTTAAAAAAGGTTTTTCTTTTTTAAAAACAGCAGATGATGCTATTTCTTTATATTTAGATAACTTTTTTTTTAATGCGTTGGCATCTTTAATTTTTAAAGCTTTTATACTAATTTCTGTTTTTTCAGAACCTGCTGTTTCAATTTCTACTTGGTAAACGCCTATAAATTGCTGAATTAAATTTTGACTTAAACTTACGTTCTGAATTCTATCAAAATCAATAGATGTATTCGTTTTTTTTAGTATCCCCTGTTTTAGTTCGAATTTATCATCTCTTACTCTAAACAAGAAGTTTTTATACAAAAGATAAGCTCTAACTAATAAAACCAATAATACTACCGATATACCAATAAAAATATAAAGTAATTTTACACTACTAAGTTTATAAAAATCTTTAAATATAAAAAAAAATAAAATCCAAGAAGATTTAAAAAAACTCAATAGCAATTTTGCATAAATTACTATAATTCCTTTTGAAGACTGTCTAGAGAAATTAGTATTATTTTTCATTTATAATAGCACTAATATAATCTTTTATTTGAAAAGCTTCTTCTCTGTTAAGTCCATTTATTTCTAAATCCGTACTACTATCTCCTGCGGTATAAATGCTCAAAGATGCAAGTTTAAAAAATCTAGAAAGAGGAGATTCATCAACCTCTAAGTGTTGTATTCTAGAAAAAGGAACCGTAACAAAACTTTTGAAAAAGAAACCTTTTTTATATGAAATATCTTTCTCTCGTATGGCATACTTTCTTTTTGAAAATCCAAATATTAAAACGACCGAAAAAACTACTACAATTAAAAAAAACAATATATAGATATAAAGAGTAAATTCAGGGATTACATCTTTTAATTTAAATTTTATTACTAAAAATAATGCTATAAAAATTAGAAGAAAAATAAAAAAAGTATTAGCTAAAATTACTTTTAAATAATTTTCATGTATCCTTTTAAACTCTAACTTTGCTATACTTGGCAAACTATGTACTGAGAAATTTTTAAAACTAGACATCTATTTTTATAAATTATTAGCTTCTGCAATGAGTTCTGCAATATCTTTTACTTTTATCTGATTTTCTTTTTCTTTAAACTTTACACCATCCGTCATCATTGTATTGCAATAAGGGCAACCTGTTGCAATTATTTCTGGTTTGGTTTCTAAAGCATCTTCTGTACGCAATTCATTAATTTCTTTATCGCCTTTTTCTGAATCTTTAAACATTTGTGCTCCTCCTGCCCCACAACATAATGTGGTAGATTTATGCCGTTTCATTTCTGATAAATTAACACCTAATCTTTTTATCAATTCTCTAGGAGATTCATAAACATCATTGGCTCTTCCTAAATAACAAGGGTCGTGATACGTTACTCGTTTACCAGCAAATAGGGTTTCATCAATCGTTAACCTTTTATCTGCTATCAATTTCTCAATGTATTGCGTATGATGATATACTTTATAATTTCCACCTAATTCTGGGTATTCATTTTTTAAGGTATTATATGAATGTGGGTCTGCAGTTACAATGGTTTTTACTTCGTAACCATTTAAAACCTCTATATTCATCATTGCTTGCATTTGAAACAAAAACTCGTTTCCTGCTCTTTTTGCAGCATCACCTGTAGAAGATTCTTCTGTACCTAATACCGCAAAATCTACCTTTGCTTGATGTAAAATTTTTACAAAAGCCCTTGTAATTTTCTTCGCTCTATCATCATAACTTCCTGCAGCCCCTACCCAAAACAACACTTCTGGTTGTTTTCCTTGAGCCATCATTTCTGCCATTGTTGGTACGTTCATTTCTTTTACTTTATGCTTTTGGCTGTACGCATCTGGCTTTATAGCCAACTACCACCAAAACAATTATTATTTTCTCAATCTTTTCGTTTAGCTTATAGCATATTGCCTAAAACCATTTCATTTAATGTTTCCCGTCGTCAAAAACTTGTATGGTTACTTCTTTATCAACCAAATCGGTAAATTTACCTCTGTAACGAGTTGCTTTTACCAAATGATTGTCAATCCAATGATAATTCCCTCCTCTTGGTTTCCCCATCAATAAACTATGGTATTTGAATCCGTTTTTTCTTAACCACGTTTCTGTATATGCTCTATGTTCTTCTGTTCTTGAAGTAAAAAAGCAAATAATATGCCCTTCGTCATACCATTTATTTAAGGTATCTAAAGCATCAGGATAAACATCTGCTGTAAGCATACGCTCTGGTTCTTCATTTGGGATATCGTCACAAATAGTTCCGTCAATATCTATCAAATAGTTTTTAACTCCTTCTGCTAATGCTGGACTTACTAAATTACCTTCTTTATCCTTTAATTCTTTGAGTTTTTTGTTAAATCTATTCTTCATCTTTCCAATTTAATCGATCCATTTGATTGTATTGCCAAGGAGCACCGTTGTTCTCAATATTCGTCATCATCATATTTAACTCTTGTGGTGCTGCAGATTCTTCCATTACTAAATACCTACGCATATCCATAATAATAGATAACGGGTCAATATTTACAGGACATTCTTCAACACAAGCATTACAACTTGTACATGCCCATAATTCTTCTGGTGTAATATAATCGTTCAATAATTGCTTATCATCATCTTTAAACTCACCATTTTTATCGATGTTTTTCCCTACTTCTTCCAATCTATCACGGGTCTTCATCATGATATTTCTAGGAGATAATTCTTTGCCTGTTAAGCTTGCAGGACACGCCGATGTACAACGACCACATTCTGTACATGTATATGCATTCATTAACTGTACCCAATTTAAATCGGTCACATCACTTGCCCCGAATTTTTCGGGCACCTCATCTTCTGCCCCCTCTTCTGGTTCTGCGTATGGATCTACATCAGGATCCATCATCATTTTAACCTCTTTGGTTACTGATGCCAAATTATTAAATTGTCCCTTTGGTTTTAAATTTGCAAAAAAGGTATTTGGAAATGCCAACAAAATATGTAAATGCTTTGAATAATATAAATAATTTAGGAAAATGAAAATTCCGATGATATGAATCCACCAAGCAGATTGTTCGATAACATGTAACGTATCCGAAGAAAAAGAAGTAAATAACGGTGCTATAAATTGACTGATTGGATTTCCAATTCCTGCTTCCTGAAAAGGGATATCGGTTGCATTCATAATTAAAAATAACGACATCAATATCATTTCGAAATACAGAATAAAATTACCATCATTCTTTGGCCAACCTTTCATTTCTTTATTCCAAAATCGCTTTATTTTGATGATGTTTCTTCGTATCCAAAAAACAGTTACCGAAAACAATACTAAAAATGCCAATACTTCAAAAGTCCCTATTAAAAAGCTATACAATCCATCGCCAATAAGTGGTTGAAAAACTCTGTGTGTCCCTAACAAACCATCAATAACAATTTCTAAAACTTCGATATTGATAATGATAAAACCTACATAAACAATAATATGTAAAACCCCAGAAACTGGGCGACGTACCATTTTAGATTGTCCCAGAGCAATTTTTAGCATGTTTTTCCAACGTGTCGATTTATTATCCGTTCTATCAATATCTTTTCCTAGTTTTATATTTCTGATGATTTTTTTGATATTCATCACAAAAAAACCAACTCCAATTACTAGTATAATCGCAAAAATAATATTTGGTATGTATTGCATTTTAATTCTTTAAAACTTCTTTCTTTTCTTCTTTCTTGTATGCTTTTGCCTTTTTACCGAATAAAGAAAAATGTACAAAACGCTTAGGATGTAGTTTCATTTCTCTCAACAATTCTTCCATTTCTTTAGAGGCATTTGTTAAGTTGATGTACATTTTATCATCATTCAGTAATTTTCCTAAAGTCCCTTTTCCTTGTTCAATACCAGCAATAATACTGTTTACATTTTGTAAGGTCGCTTCTATTTTCTTTATAGTCATCCCTAAATTGGCATTGACTAAAGTATCTGAAATTTTTGCAAAATTGTCTGTTATTTTCTTTGTATTGGCTAGTGTAACTTCAATATTTTCTTTACTAGAATCTATCATTTTACTTAAAGAAGTAATGGTGTTATTCATTTTAGAAACAGTTGTTTCTAAACCCAAAATTGTATTCTGTAAACTTTTTCTTGACTTTCTATTTAACACATGGTTTAAGCCAACCATTAAAGTATCTGCACTTACAATTATATTTTCTATTTTCTTTTGCAACGGGTTTAACCTTTCGCCAACTGTAGAAAAAATATCGGACTCTGTTTCTCCAATCAAATAATCTCCAGAAACAGCCATTTTATCTCCATCATAAGACGGAATAATTGCCAAACTTTGCCCGCCCATTATACTTGATGAGTATACTTTTGCTATGCTATTTTTAGAGAATTGAAAATCATTATCTAACATCAACTCCACTATCAATTCCCCTTTTTTTGATGGATTTGAATTGAATTTTATATCGACAACTTTACCAACTTTTAAGCCATTTATAGTAACTGCACTTGCTTCATTTAAACCTTGAATATTATCATACTCAACATAAAAGTGCCTTGTACCTGCGTTTAAAAGATCTTGCCCTTTTAAAAAATTAAATCCCCAAATAAACAGTGCAATAATAATTACTGCAACAATACCTGTTTTTATTTCTTTTGACATAAATACATATTAATCAACAACAATATTACTAATTATTTTTGGTAGATAGCGTTTAAATTACTGCAATTTCTTAGCTTTTTGTACTGATATTTTTTTTCCTTTTCTAAAAGCAACCAAGTATGCATCAGTATAACCTTTACTTTTTGCAGTTTTTAACGCTTTTTTTGTAGTTTTATAGTTAGAAGAAACTCCATAATAATACTTGTAGTAAGTACCAACCCGTACTCTTTCAATGTTTTTTAAACCTTTAAAATTATACGATTTTGTACTCAATTTGTTGGTGCCCGAAGCAACTTGTATTTTAAAAATCACATTTTTTGAAGCTGTTTCTTTTATTGGCCTTTTTTCTACTACTGTATTCAATTTTAATTGAGTAACATACTTTTTAATCGCATTCGCAATTTGAAGCCCCATTTGACGCTGCCCTTTTTTAGAATTTAAATAACGACCTTCTCTTTTATTGGTTAAAAATCCTAATTCCACCAAAACACTTGGCATTATTGTTTCTCTTAAAACCTGAAAATTATCTTGCTTTACTCTTCGATTTTTCCGTTTTAGTTTATACACAAAATTATTTTGGATTAAACTTGCTACTTCTAAGCTTTTATCTAAATTCCCTTCTTGCATTAAAGACAATCCAATCATTGATTCTGCAGAATTCGGATCAAATCCTTTATAGCGTCCTTTATAGTTATCTTCAAATTTTAAAATAACGCTATTTTCTCTTTTTGCAATTTGCAAATTCGTTTTATTACCCCTTAAACCTAAAACAAAAGTTCCTGCTCCGTATGCATTTGATGTATGAGAATCACAATGAATGGACACAAATAAATCGGCGCCTTTTTTATTAGCAATCCTACCTCTATTATGTAGCTCTACAAAAACATCACTTTTACGCGTGTAAATTATTTTAATATCACTTTCATTTTGTAAAGTTCTACCAACAGCTATAGCTACTTTTAAAGCAATATTTTTTTCTTTATACCCGTTTCCTAAATTCCCAGGATCTTTCCCTCCATGACCAGCATCTAACACAATAATATATTCTTTTTTTTGTGCATTTGCTGATGGAATTATCATTAGAAAACAAAAAATAATCATAAAAAATGATAAAATCTTTGTTTTGGTACTAAATTTGTGAGTTTCTAGAAATTGCATCAATAAATTTTAACTAATTTTGGCATCTTTAATTTGGTGCTTCAATTATTGAGCCATATTTTTACCTTTATACAAAAATAGTATTTAAAACATTGCAATCAAACCAATCATACATACTTTTATTTCTTAGCATTTTTTGCTTTCAACTTGGCTTTTCTCAAGATTTAAAATCTAAAAAGGCTAAAATTCTAAGAGTTACAAAAAAAGACACTATCCCTTCAATAAAAAAAGATAGTTTACTTCTTAAAAAGAAAGATACGGTTACTATCGACTCCATCACCAAACCAAAAGAATTTATTGATGGTATTATTACACATGATGCCAAAGACTACACCATACAAGATGCTAAAAATAAAAAAGTTACACTGTACAACGAAGGGCATGTTACCTATACTGACATAGACTTAAAAGCAGGTATCATTATTATTGATTATAAAAAAAACACCTTATTTGCCAAAGGAATTAAAGATAGTTTAGGATATCACCAAAGGCCGATTTTTAAACAAGGCTCTCAAGAATCAGAACAAGACTCTTTACTCTATAATTTTAAAACAAAGCGTGCTTTAATTTATAATTTAAAAACAAAACAAGGTGAAATTATTACCTACGGAGACAAAACAAAACGTGTAAATGACTCTACTATTTACATTAGAAAAATACGCTTTACCACTTCTCAAAAAGAGAAACCAGATTATTATATTGCCACAAACAAAGCTAAATTAGTTCCTGGTAAAAAAATAATTGTAGGTATTAGTAATTTAGTTATTGCAGATGTTCCGCTTCCTATAGCATTGCCTTTTGCCTATTTTCCTACGGGAGAAAGCAGAACTTCTGGTTTTATCATCCCTTCTTACGGAGAAACAAATTTACAAGGTTTCTTTTTACAAAATGGTGGGTACTATTTTGCTCTCAATGATTATTTTGATTTGACCACAACAGGAGATGTTTATACAAACGGAAGTTGGGGTTTAAAAGTTGATTCTAATTACAAGGTTCGATATAAATACAGTGGAAATTTTAATATCCGTTTTGAGAACATCATTCAAAGTATAAAAGGATTTGATGATTATAGTAAAAGGGCAAATTTCAACATCAGATGGTCTCATAGTCAAGACAGTAAATCGAGTCCAAATTCTCGTTTTTCAGCTTCTGTAAATTTAGGAAGCAGTACTTATTATAGAGAGTCATTAAATGAGATTAACAACTCTCAATTTTTAACCAATACTTTAAGTTCATCTATTTCATATTACAAAAAATTTGCTGACAGCCCTTTTAACATGAGTGTAAATATGACACACTCTCAAAACACCAACACACAAGATATTAATATGACCTTACCATCTCTGACAGTTAATATGGAGAAACAATATCCGTTTGCAGGAAAAGGAGGTGTTAAGAAAAATCCTATTCAAAAATTAGGGTTTGGCTACACCATGCAGGGTGAATACAGAATAAAAACAAAAGATAGCCTGTTTTTTAAACCCGAAATGTTTAAAACAGCAAAATCTGGTGTAAAACATCGTACAAGTACTGGTACAAACATTAAAGTTTTTAAATATTTCACTTTAAATCCTAATGCAAGTTATGATGAAACTTGGAATTTTGATTACATCAATAAAACCTATAACCCAACATTAGCAAACAGTGACGGAACAATTGGTGGTATTGTTACAGAAACACTTAGAGGTTTTAAAAGCTTTAGACAGTATAATGTAGGTGTTGGTTTATCTACAAGTATTTATGGTACATTTAACTTTAAAAAAGGGCGATTAAAATCGATTCGGCACACTATAAGACCTTCTATTTCTTATTCATATAGACCCGACTTTGCTGATAGTTACAATTTACAAGTACAACAAAGCACTGACCCAACTGACTTGTTAACCTACTCTCCTTTTGACCAAGGTATTTATGGAAGACCAAGTGCAGGTATTAGCAACTCAATAAGCATTAGTATTAACAATGTTTTAGAGGCAAAAGTTGCGCCTAAAGACCCAGATAGCGACGAAGAAGATAAAAAAATAACGCTACTTAATAATCTTAATTTCAGAACTTCATATAATTTTGCTAAAGATAGTCTTCAGTGGGAACCAGTAGGCATTAGTGCAGGAACCTCTTTATTTAAAGATAAACTATCCTTAAACCTTGGTGCAACATTAGATCCTTATCAAGTAAATGATGAAGGTAGAAGAATCAACAAATTTAATGCTGATATTTTTAGGATAGCAGCTGCAAACATTACAGCTAGTTACCGTATTTCTAGCACTGATTTCGAGGATAAAGATGATCAAAACACCTCTTCAAATCAAAATAAAAATTCAACCAATAATGTAGAAACTCCTGATGTTTTAGGAGCCAACATAGATCCTACAAACCGATTTGCACAAACTACACCTCAAGCAAGAGGAGACAATAGAGATACAAAAGAAACCAAATTATACAACGCAAAAGTACCTTGGTCTATCAATTTTGCTTATTCAGCAAGCTACGCCAATGATGGCTTTAGAAACAAAGGTGTTGGTGTACATTCCTTAATGTTTAGTGGTAATGTAGAATTATCACCCAAATGGAAAGTCGGTTTTTCATCTGGATATGATATTAAAGAAGGAGCGGTTACATTTTCTAGATTCAATTTTTCTAGAGATTTAGATAGTTGGCAATTCAATTTTAATTGGGTACCTTTTGGAAGAAACTCTTCATACACCTTTTTTATCGGTGTAAAATCATCTGTTTTATCAGACTTAAAATGGGATAAAAACAAACCGCCCGATAGAAGATTATTTTAAATAATTACACATGAAAAAAATTATATCAACCACAAAAGCACCAGCACCAATTGGCCCTTATAATCAAGCAGTTTTAAGCGGAAACACTTTATATACTTCTGGGCAAATTGCCATCAATCCATCAACAGGAAAATTAGTTTTAGAGAATATTTCTTTAGAAACAACACAGGTAATGGAAAATATGAAAGAAGTTTTAGCTGCTGCAAATATGACATTTGAAGATGTTGTAAAAACATCTATTTTTATTGCTGATATGAACGATTTTATTGAAATAAATAACGTGTACAGTACTTATTTTAATGATGCTACAGCACCTGCAAGAGAAACGGTAGAAGTTGCCAATTTACCTAAATTTGTAAACGTAGAAATTAGTATGATTGCTATTAAATAGCTTTCATTAACAACTCTGCTGTTGCAGGGTTTGTTGCCAACGGAACATCATGCACATCGCACAAACGCAGTAACATTGTAATATCTGGCTCATGCGGATGTTTTTCATGCGGGTCTCTAAAAAACAGTACCATATCGCATTTTCCTTCTGCTACTCTACTTGCAATTTGGGCATCACCCCCAAACGGTCCTGACAAAAACTTTGTAACAGTAAAACCTGCTTTTTCTGCTTTTGTACCCGTTGTTCCTGTAGAAATTAGAGTAACATCCTTTTTATGCAAAATTGCTCTGTGTTCATTTAAAAACTGAACCATTTCTTCTTTTTTACCATCGTGTGCTATAATTGCTATTTCCATAATTTTAGTTTTATCCAAAGATAAAAAAACCTGTTAAGAAGATAATCTTAACAGGTTAAATTTACGTTATTTTTGTATTCTTTATAAAGTTGCAGAATATTCTAACAAGTCTACAATTTTAGTTGCATAACCATACTCATTATCATACCAAGAAATTACTTTAAAAAAGTTTTTATTTAGTTCTAAACAAGAACCTGCATCTACCACAGAGGTTCTTGGTTCTGATACAAAATCTTGAGAAACTACCTCATCATTTGTATAACCTAAAATACCTTTTAATTCTCCTTTTGAGGCTTCTTCTAATTTTGCTAAAATATCTTTTAAGGTAGTTTCTTTTTCTGTTCTAAACGTTAAATCTACCAAAGAAACATCTACAGTCGGTACTCTTACCGCCATACCTGTTAACTTTCCTTTTAAAGAAGGTATCACTTTAGCTACTGCTTTTGCAGCACCTGTAGAAGTCGGTATCATATTATTTAACACAGAACGTCCTCTACGCCATTTACTATTAGGTCCATCTACAGAATTTTGACCAGATGTAGCTGCATGTATTGTAGTCATCAATCCTTCTGATAAACCAAAATTATCATGAATAACTTTTACAACTGGCGCCAAACAATTAGTAGTACAAGATGCATTAGAAAAAACATTTTCATCTGCCGTTAAACTTGTATGATTTACTCCCATTACAAACATTGGCGCATCTGGTGATGGTGCAGAAATAATTACTTTTTTTGCACCTCCTTTAATATGTAAACCTGCCTTTTCTTTACTCAAGAAAAACCCTGTACTTTCAATAATATACTCAGCTTCTACTTCATTCCATTTTAAGTTCTCTGGGTTTCTTTCTGCAGTTATTCTTATCGTTTTTCCGTTTACAATTAAGTTTCCATCTTTTACATCTACGTCTCCATCAAACCTTCCATGAACAGAATCATATTTTAACAAATACGCTAAATACTCTACATCTAACAAATCATTTATTGCAACAACTTGCACATCCTCTCTATGCATTGTTGAGCGAAGCGCTAATCGTCCGATTCTACCAAATCCGTTAATTCCTATTTTTATCATTTTCTACTTTATTTATCTATTATTTTTATACCGTCATAATATCAGAAACTCTTAAAAGTTCTGTATTTATAGCATGTATACCTTTTATTGCTTTTTCTAAATCGGTGGCTTGCACTTTATTATCTCTTAAACCAACCATTAAATTGGTTTTCCCGTCAATTAATAATTCTACCGCTTTTACACCCAACCTGCTTGCCAAAACTCTGTCAAAGCAAGATGGAGAACCTCCTCGTTGCATATGTCCTAAAACAGATACTCTGACTTCGTATTCTGGTAAGTTTTCTTCAACATAATTTGCCAATTCAAATACATTTTTACCCGTTTTATCTCCTTCAGAAACCACAACAATGCTTGATGATTTTCCTGCTCGTTTACTTTTTAACAAAGATTCTAACAACCTATCTAAACCTAGGTCTTCTTCAGGAATTAGGATCTCTTCTGCACCAGCGCCAACACCAACATTTAAAGCGATAAAGCCAGCATCTCTACCCATAACTTCAACAAAAAACAATCTATTATGAGATGATGCTGTATCTCTAATTTTATCGATTGCTTCTACTGCGGTATTTAAAGCCGTATCATACCCTAAAGTGTGGGAAGTACCATAAATATCATTATCAATAGTTCCTGGAATTCCTATTATAGGAAAATTATATTCTTTATTAAAAATAACGCCACCAGTAAAAGAACCATCCCCTCCAATAACTACCAAAGCATCAATTTTATGCTCCTTTAAATTTTCGTAAGCTTTTTTTCTTCCTTCTTTTGTTCTAAATTCTTTTGAGCGTGCACTTTTTAAAATGGTTCCTCCTTTTTGAACAATATTATTTACATCTCTTGCTGTAAAAGTCTCAAAATCTCCTTCAATCAACCCTTGGTACCCTCTATAAATACCAACACATTCCTTTCTGTAATACGCACAAGCTCTTACTACAGAACGGATAGCGGCATTCATTCCAGGAGCGTCTCCCCCAGAAGTCATGACTGCGATTTTCTTTATTTTGTTCATTTTTTTGATTGATAAAAGCAGTACAAATTTACTCATTTTTAGCGATACTATCAATAATAAATACGAAAACGATTTCGAGGCCATTGGTTTTAAAAATCAACAAAAAAGACATCCTAAAATTATTTAACTGTATTTTTGCAAAAAATATCCTAAAATTTAGCAGTATGCAATTTGACGAGTTAAAATTAAACAAACCTATTTTAAAGGCAGTCTTTGAAAAAAACTATACCACCCCCACCCCTATACAAGAACAAACAATTCCGTTAATTCTTGAGAGAAAAGACATTATTGCTACTGCACAAACAGGTACAGGTAAAACGGCTGCTTTTGCACTCCCTATTTTACAATTACTTTTTCACCAACAGGATGCTTTTAAAAAAGGAAAAAAAATACGAGCATTAATTGTAAGTCCCACAAGAGAATTGGCTCTACAAATTGAAGAAAGCTTTAAAGCTTACGGAAAATATACTAATTTAAGAACTGCAATTGTATACGGAGGAATCTCTATTGAACCTCAAAAAGACATCCTAAGAAAAGGAATTGATATTTTAATTGCAACTCCGGGTAGGTTATTAGATTTACACAAGCAAGATTGTCTGCATTTAGATTTTATAGAAACGCTTGTTTTAGATGAAGCCGATTTAATGTTAGATATGGGTTTTATTGATGATATTAGAAAAATAAACCGCCTGTGTCCTGAAAAAAAACAAACCCTTTTATTTTCTGCTACTATGCCGAAAAAAGTGGTTGATTTGGCAAATACAATTTTAAATAATCCTGAGAAAATAACGGTTTCTCCTGAAAATATAGCTGCAAAAAAAGTAGCACAACAGTTGTTCTATGTTCCAAAACCAAAAAAAATGGAATTGTGCTTACATCTACTAAGAAACAATATAAAAGGTAGCATTTTAATTTTTAGACGCACAAAATTTGGTGTAGACAAACTCGAAGAAACACTCTTAAAAAACAACTATAAAGTTACAGGAATTCACGGAGATAAAACGCAAGCTGCAAGACAAATAGCTTTAGAGAAATTTAAACAAAAAGAGGTAGATATTTTAATTGCTACAGATGTTGCTTCTCGAGGATTGGATATTAAAAACTTAGATGCAGTCATCAATTTTGACATCCCAAATTTACCTGAAATTTATGTGCACAGAATCGGAAGAACTGGTAGAGCAGGAAAAACAGGAAATGCTTATTCTTTTTGTGCTGCTGATGAAAAAGAGTACATCATCAGTATTCAGAAATTGACAAAAAAGGATATCCCTATTGAAGAGAATCATCCATATCTTTTACATCCAAAAGCAACACCAGAAATTCATAAAAAGAAAGGTAGTAAATACAGAAAAGGTCGAAAATCTGCTGCTTCTAAAAAGAAGAAAAAACGCTGGTATTAATTTCCTTTTTTAAAATTAACTAAGGTTTTGTGTTGACTAATAACGGTGTCTTTTTTTATTTTCTTTTTGAAGGTTTTCCGTTTCTTTTTGAAGCCAATTTTCTGAAGTAAATCAGACAGTGTATTAAAGTTTACTTGATACGAGAGCCCTACTCCTTGTGTATAACCCCCTTCGTCTACAGAGTACCTTATTTCATTTTGACGATTAAAAATCACCATTTTCAAGTTCCCTTCTTTATTCAGTAATACTTCTATTTTCACTTCTCCGACAACACTAGATTGTGTTTTTGCGCCAACAGGAACCCCTACTTTTCCGTTAATAAGGACACGATCACTTACTTTTGTGCTGATAGAAACATCAACCTGATTGTCTGTATTTAAATTCTCAATATCATTTTCTTGCCTACCTTGTTTGTAATCTACTCCCAACTGAAACTTCCCATCACTATTATTTAAAATTCTAGAAAATGCTGCTGCTATCGCACTAGAAGCAGTACTTGTAATTACCGCATTACTATCAAAATTTATTTTATCAGGATTAGAAAATCCACCAAAAGCCAATAACGATATAAACTGGGTTGTTTTTTGATTGACATCATTATCATTCAAAATGAATTCTAATTCAGAGGCAATAGTTGGATCTACATTTGGTAGTTTAATATCTAACTCTTGCTTAGAGCTAAATAATCCACCTGTAATTCTTGTTTCTAAATTTATTGGAATATTTCTATTAGAGTTAAAGTTTTCTAGCAACACCGCAGGATTTGCTTTTGTTTGATAAACGGCTGTGATATCTAAATTAGCATCAAACGGACTCCCGTCCCAAGAAACAGTACCTCCTTTTACAATCTTAAAGGGCTTGTTTACAATACCTCCGTACTTAAAATCGTAAACTCCGTTATCAATCACAAAATCGCCAAACATATTAAATTTACCACGCGTATTAATTTCTATTTTTAAATTTCCTGTTCCACTACCTGTTAACTGACTTCCGTTTTCTTTATCAATTACAACTTGCGCAACAGCATCTGTTGTAATCTCCATATCTATATCTAAAGACAGTCCTTTCATAGCTTCAATAGCTAGGTTTTTTCGACTATCTTTATCTGTATTATACTTTGTCTTAAAATGGATGAGTTTATAATTATCTACTGTTTGTATATCTTTTAAAGGAATTACAAAAATGGTTCCTGGTTCTGTACTTCCATTTATTGTAATTTTCAAGCTCTCTGTTACACCAGAAATATCTGCGGTACCATTTAAAAATGCAGTACCGTAATACAAAGACTCTTCGGTATCTTCTGTGTCTAAAACCAATAAATTATTGGTCATAATTTCTAAATTTAAAAACCAAGAAGTAAAATTTTGATGCGTAATATTCCCTACTAATTCTCCCTTAGTTTTATGCTTCACATCGGTTAAAGAGATCTTATCAAAAACAAATGATTGTCCTGAGAGCGTTATCGAAGACTCAGCTCCAAAATCATAATCTACATTCAAATACGGAAACATCAATCCTGCATTTTTTAACGCTAAAGAGCCATTCATTTTTGGATTTCCAAGAAACCCTTTTAAAGTAAAATTCCCCGAAGCACTTCCTCTTATTTTCGACAACACGTTGCTTCCTAACGGACTGAATGCATTTAGCTTAAAATCTTCTAAAAAAACCTCTAAATTTACCATAGGTTTTTGAGTAGAAAAATCTACAAAACCAGTTGCCGCTATACTTTTTACATCTTCTCTTTCTAAGGATAGGTTTACCGAATATTTCTTATAAGAATTATCTCCTTTAACTTGTAATGATAAGTTACCTTGTTTAAATTTATTAACTTCAAAATTATTAATAACCAAACCTCCCTGTGGGCTATATAAACCTTCTTTTTGAACAAAATCTAAACTTCCGTTTAACGTTCCTTTCAATGCCAAACTATCTATTGAAGGTAAAAAACTTTCTAAATTTACATCTGTAAAATCTGCTTGAAAATCTTTGTATGTTGAATCTTTTAAAACACCTTTAAATGCTATTTTTTGCTTGTTAGAAACAAACTCAAAGGGACTAATTATAAACTCGTTTGTTTTTAAATTGAACGCAACTTTGTTATTTTTATCTTCCTTCGGATTGATATTCCAAATGTTATTCTTAAAGTTAAATGTAGATTTTTGAATACCAACCACCGACTTTTTTTCTTGATTTATCGTGTAGAAAAAATCAAGATTAAAATCTTCTTTATACTCTTTACCACCTTTAAAAACCGATTTAAAAAAGAGCGTATCTTTCTTTGTAATATTCAATAAATTTAATTTAGAGATATTATAGTATTTTGTTTTAATTGCATCTGCAGTTAAATGAGAGTTGTAGAGCTTGTTTTGATTATCAGTTCTTAATAAAATATTTGTAATTTCATTATCATATGCTACAATTTTAGGAGATGTAATTGTTAGTTTTAATTGATTTTTATCTGCCTTAATTCGCCCTCTAATCCTTGTGTTATTATCTATAAAAATTTTTGGATAAAACACCTCTACAACTTGACTATAAATAGTGAAATCAAAATTCATAAATTGGTGTGGCGCTACCAAATGTGGCTTATAATGCGTGTACATACTTCCTAAAGCATTTTGTGTAACAGGCAACAATTCTTCAAAAGAAAAACTACCCGTTAATTTCCCTTTTACAATATCTTTAGAATCAATTTTTATGGTTTTTATACTGTCTTTTATTGTTGATACAATTTTAAACTCTTTAAAGTTGTATGTTTTTTTAGGATTAATATATGTAACATCTTTAAAAGTAGCATCTCCAACAATATTATCTAACTTATTTCCAGTAATATTTATATTAATTTTCCCTTTTAAATTCGCAATACTATCCCTTACAAAAAGGTTTGTTTCTTTTAAGTCAATATGCGAAATATCTGCTGAAAAATTAAATTTATGAATCTCTGATGATAAATCTGCCAATCCTTTAAAATCCATCTTTAAGTGCTCATCATTAACCAATAAATCTCCATCAAATTTTTTGTTTTGAACCTGCCCATTCACAATAATATTTTTGTAAACATATTCTTTAAATTCAAACTCAGAAATTTTACCAATAATGGTTGTACTAAGATGATTTAAAGAAAAACCTTTTCCAAAAACATCTCCTTTTAAAGAAACTTTACCCAACAAAGGATCATTTGTAAAAACCCCTAAATCAAAATCTACAAGCTCAATATCTCCACTGTAAGTAGCGTTATCAATATCATCAATATTAGTCAGTTGTAAATCAGAAATAGTGGTACCAATTTCCGATTTTATAGTTAACGTTGCTTCAATATTTTTAGAAGTAACTTTAGTAACTCCTGACAAAGTAAAATTTCCTAATCGCTGAAAATCAGAAGGCAATGTCTTTCCTAAGACATTCGGCAATATATTTTTTAGTTGATTATAATTTGATTTTAGTTGATTAATATCTCCTTCAAACACAAAACCACGATCTGTATTGATTACATTTTTAAATTTTAAATTTCCAACAATTTGCATTCCGTTTTTAGAATACAGATTCAGTTTATTTGCAGAAAAATTATTAAGTGTCCCATTTATTTTCCCTGTAAAACTGAGAATATCATTTCCTCTTAACTCATCATAAAATTTTTGTAAATCTTTGACAGATAGCTTACTTTTTCTAAAATCAGCCTTTATATTTACTTTGTCTGTAAAAAACTGTAAGTCATTTGGTTTATAGGTAAATTCTATATCTGCATTTACTGCAGAAGTTTTTGTTTGCAATAACGTAGATTGAAATTGCATTGCCGTTTCAGAATATAGAAAATCTGTAGTGAGATTGGTAACATTTAAACCTCTATTATCAACAAAATACATTCCTATAATCTTAGAAGAAACATTAGCCCCAACAATTGTGAGATTTTCTAAAGTTCCACCCGCCTTATCTGCCGAAAACAACAATGGTTCTCTTTTGTTTTCATCAATCAATTTATAAGACAAATCTTCAATATATATTGTCGAAGATTTTAACATAAACGGAACGCTATTCGGGTTTTTAGGTTTACCATCATCAAAACTATCAATAAAAACAGACAAGTTTGTATCCGTTTCATTTTTGTATGTTTTCATATAGAAATAAGCTCCTTTCAACGAAACATTTCCTAAATCAACTTTATTCTCTAAAATTTTTTTAAAATTAAGAATTGATGTGTTTAAGCTTTCAACAAAAATCAATGTATCTTTATGATGATCTCTAATTTCTACCCCTTTCAATTCTACATTACCAAAAAGAGAAAAATCGAGTTTTTTAATCACTAAATTTGTGCCGAAGTCTTTGTTTATCTTGTCCGTAGCTATTTTAGCAACTTGTGTTTGTACTATAGAAATTGATAACAAAACACTTAGCAACAACAAAAAGAGCACAAAGTACACTAAAATTCTTGCAAGTATTTTTTTTGTTTTTTTGATAAGTAATTGATTAAAAAATGGCGATTAATTCCTGTTTTACAATCAAAAATTTTGCCATTTTTACAAAGAACGTGCAATTTTTGATAACTTTTAAATTTGAATCGATATTTTTGCAGTAGATTTTTAGAATTTTGAAGACAAAAGATATATATATATTAGGCATAGAATCCTCTTGTGATGATACTAGTGCCTCTGTTATTTACAACGGAAAAGTATTGAGCAACGTAATTGCCAATCAAGAGGTACACGCAAAATATGGCGGTGTTGTACCAGAATTAGCATCGAGAGCACATCAGCAAAATATTGTTCCTGTGGTACAGCAAGCATTAGTGCAAGCAAAAATTGATAAAAACCAATTAAATGCTATTGCTTTTACACGTGGACCTGGTTTAATGGGCTCTCTGTTAGTTGGTACTTCGTTTGCAAAATCTTTGGCATTAGGTTTACAAATTCCGTTGATTGCTGTAAACCATATGCAAGCACATATTTTAGCACATTTTATTGAAGAAGAAAACTTAAAAAAACCAACATTTCCATTTATTTGCTTAACGATAAGTGGCGGACATACACAAATTGTAAAAGTGACCAACTATTTTGAAATGGAAATTCTTGGAGAAACTATTGATGATGCCGTTGGCGAAGCTTTTGATAAATCTGCCAAAATATTAGGATTACCCTATCCTGGTGGACCATTAATTGATAAATATGCACAAAAGGGAAATCCGAAGGCTTTTAAATTCACCAAACCAAAAGTAGGAGATTTAGATTTTAGTTTTAGTGGATTAAAAACAGCTATTTTATATTTTATTCAGAGACAAGAAAAAGAGAATCCAAACTTTATCAAAGAGAATTTGGTTGATATTTGTGCGTCCATTCAATACACAATTGTAGAAATTTTGATGGATAAACTTAAAAATGCCGTAAAACAAACAGGCATCAAACAAATTGCCATAGCTGGCGGGGTTTCTGCAAATTCTGAAATTAGAAACCGATTGCAATTGGCAGAAAAACATTTTGGGTGGACAACCTATGTTCCTAAATTTGAATATACCACAGACAATGCAGCAATGATTGCTGTTACTGGATATTTAAAATTTTTATCCAACGTTTTTTCTGATGTTTCGATTACTGCAAAAGCAAGATTAAAAGTAACAGAATAAAATGAAAAAAAATAAATACAGACTTCTTTTTAATCTTTCCTATTTTACAATGTGGGTGGTTTATTTTCTCTTTGCAAGAGCTTTTTTCTTGCTTTTCCATTTTAAAAAAATGAGTGAATTAGGTTTTTTTACAACACTAAAAACATTTCTATACGGTGTAAAACTAGATCTTTCTTTTGCAGGTTATTTATCCGTAATTCCGTTTTTACTTATTTTATTTTCTGTTTTTATCCCTAAAAAAACGATTCAACTTGCTATAAAAACATATACATACTCACTCGTTTTTATCTTAACATTACTTTTAATTATCGATGCTGTTCTATACAATTCTTGGGGTATCCGACTAGATAACACATTGCTAACTTACATCGATACACCAAAAATAATGATGGCATCTGTTTCTGGGTGGCAGCTTTTTTTCGGGCTTTCTTTTTGGTTGATTCTATCTTTTTTTAGTATTCGTTGGATGAGAAAAATCATCAACAAAAAAATTGTAAACATTACCAAAGGAACATTTATTGAAATACCTATTTTACTATTTTTTGTAGCTGTATTAATGTTACCGATTAGAGGTGGCTTACAAACCATACCGATTAACCAAAGTAATGTGTATTTTTCTAAAAATATGTTTGCCAATCATGCAGCAATCAATTATATGTGGAATTTTACCGACGCACTTACACGTAAATCATATAATGGTAAAAATCCATATCGTTTTTTTGAAGATTCCGTTGCCAAAAACATCATCAATAAACAGAGAAATTCTCTTTTAAAAAGAACTACTGATGCTATTTTAACCACAAAAAAACCAAATGTAATTCTACTCATTTGGGAAAGCTTAACAGCAAAAATTGTTGCGCCATACGGAGGCGAAAAAAATGTAACAGAAAACTTAAACAAACTAGCAAAAGAGGGCTTATTGTTTCGCAATTTCTATGCAAACGGAGATCGAACTGACAAAGGTTTGATTGCTGTTTTAAGCGGATATTATCCGCAAACCAATACAAGTATTATAAAAATGCCCAACAAAACTAGGAGTTTACCGATGTTGACCAAAGAAATGAAAAAATTGGGGTACACAACTTCTTTTTATTATGGTGGCGATACCAATTTTGGGAATATGAATACCTATTTAAGAAATGGCGAAATAGATAAAATTATTGACGGAAGTGGGTTTGAAAACGAAGACTGGAACTCTAAGTGGGGCGTTCACGATCATATTTTTTTAGACCGATTTACAGCAGATTTTTCATCCGAAGAAAAACAACCCTTTTTTAAAATTTTACTTACACTAACTAGTCACGAACCTTTTGAATTTCCTGATGACTATAAATTCGGAAAAGATACTGAGGAAAATAAATTTAGAAGCGCCCACGCTTACACAGACAAAGCTATTGGTAAATTTATTGCTTATGCTAAAACACAGCTTTGGTGGAAAAATACGCTTATTGTTATTATGGGAGATCATGGGCATGCAATGCCAAAACACAAAGGAGATTTTAATGCACCACAAAAATTTACAACACCAATGATTTGGTTGGGTGGAGCATTGGCAAAAAAGAAGCAAACTATAGAAACAATTTGTTCTCAAACAGATTTTTCATATTCTCTATTAAACCTTTTAGGCGGTGATAATTCAGCATTTATTTGGAGTAAAAATGTATTTAACAATACAGAAAACCAGTATGCTCATTATATTTTTAACAACGGATTTGGAACAATTGATAAAAATGGTGTTTTTGTGTATGATTATGTGAGTGAAACACCAATCATAGAAAAAGGCACTTCTGCAAAAAAACTAGACTCTTTAGGGAAAGCAATTACCCAAGAGGCTTTTCAAGATTTTATGGATCGACAGTAGGTTTTAAACAACCAAAATTGGTGTTTCTATGTAAAAATCAATTCTACTTCTCACTACTCACTAAAAAAACTAACAATAAATCTCATTTAATATTTTTGCCAATCGAATACCACCAATTTGCAATTGTTTGCGCACCGTCGCAAAATGATCATATGAATATCTATAACTTAATTTTTCTCCTTTTTTCGCAGATGCATATACTTTTTTGGTAATTTTATGCACTTCATTTACCCAATCTATCACCGTTCCTTTTTCAATATGTTCAATTTGCCCTTTAGATAAATTATCTGCATTGGCTGCCAATTCTACATAACTCATATCCCATTTATCTAGCATATGCTCGTCCCAAACTTTGTGTAAATTGGTTCCGAAATAAAACCAACGAACCTGAATAGCGTTCCCTCCTTTATCTTCTTTTCTTCCTATATGTAGTGGTTGGTGTAAATCTCCAACCAAATGCACTAATAACTTTAAGTAAAAAGCCTTGTCTGCTTCAGAGCTATTTTTATCTTTTAAAACTCTTTTACACTCAGCAATTCCTGTAACTAAATCTCCCTTCGGATTTTTTATTGCTGTTTCATAAACACCGTTCAAAGGCATATTTACATAATGCCACGGATAAAATTTACTGTATTTTCTATCTGATTTTATTTCATCGCCAAACGTAGAAACAAAAGCCAAACTTTGTCCTTTTAATATTTTATCAATTTGCTTTCTTGCTTTTTTTGTCAAATGTTTTTCAGCAATTTTACCTGTAACCCTATGACCTGTTGGTCCCCAATCTGGTTTACTAGTAAAAGAAGTTAATACAATAAATAAAACACTTGTTAGAAGTAATATTCGAGTTTTCATAAAAGTTTAAAGTAAAAATTAATTTCTGCTAAATTACAAAAATAGTTGCTTCAAAGTTTGGAAAACTAAAAAATTAAATGATATATTTGTGATATCATTTTAATATCATTTTAAAACACTCACATATGAACTCAGAAAAAATAGTAAAACCTGCAAATGGCTATCTAATGATACTCGTTGTCTTTGCCTTTTTAGGCGGAGGAATTGCAATGACTATCAGAAATGAAAATCCTGTATTTTTAATTTTAATTATTATAGGTATTATTTGTGCCTTCGGATTTATCCTAGTAAACCCAAACACTTCAAAAGTTTTATTACTTTTCGGAAAATATGTAGGAACCATCAAACAAAACGGACTCTATTGGGCAAATCCACTGTATAAAAAGAAAACCATTTCATTACGAGCCAGTAATTTTGATAGCGAACGTTTAAAAGTAAACGACAAATTAGGGAATCCTATTATGATTAGCACTATTTTAGTTTGGCGAGTTACTAATACTTCCAAAGCGGCTTTTGATGTAGATAATTACGAAAATTTTGTGCGAGTACAAACCGATGCTGCTGTAAGAAAATTAGCAAGTATGTATCCTTATGATAATTTTGCTGATGAAGGGCATGAAGAAGACATTACCCTTCGTTCTAGTGTAAACGAAGTAAGCGAGGCTTTAGAAAAAGAGATTGAAGAACGTTTATCTATTGCAGGTATTGAAGTTTTAGAAGCAAGAATTGGTTATTTAGCCTACGCACAAGAAATTGCCAATGCCATGTTAAAACGCCAACAAGCTACAGCAATTGTTGCGGCCCGTCATAAAATTGTTGAAGGCGCTGTTAGTATGGTAGAAATGGCCTTAGAAGAATTAAGTAAAAAGAACATTATTGAGCTAGATGACGAACGTAAAGCGGCCATGGTAAGTAACTTAATGGTTATTTTATGTGGAGACAAGGAAGCATCGCCAGTGTTAAATACAGGAACTTTAAGCCATTAAATATGATATTCGTTATATTAAAACTCATTGCTTTTATACTACAAATTATACCATTCCTAATTTCATATATAAGTAACTAAAAGGCAATATTAGGCATTCAAATTGAAAATAAAAAAGTTAAATTGATTCTTTTAATTGCAGTTACAGCAATTGCAATATCTTTAAATAACTGTCCCGCTTCATCTTGTAAA
>CAZZNK010000002.1:13410-17271 GCA_964655585.1 uncultured Flavobacteriaceae bacterium | reverse complement strand
AGTTACAGCAATTGCAATACTAGGAATTACTCTTACTATAATTTAGAAATATGAAAATTAAAAATAATAGTGCGGCTATGGGAATGATATTTGGTGCAGGTATCGGAATGATTTTTAATAGCACAGGATTAGGTTTACCTATTGGCGCTGGAGCTGGACTTGTTTTAGGCTTGGTGATCGATCAACAACAAAAAAAGAATATAAAAAAGAAATGAAAGAATATAAATTTTTAAAACAGAAAATGACTTGGTCTAAAAGTCAAGAGAATTTTGAAGACGAAATAAACAATTATGCCAAACAAGGCTGGCGAGTAATTAGTGTCTACGCAAATACCAATGGTGGTGTTTACGCTTTACTAGAAAAAGATAAAAACAGATAAAGATGAAAGAATATAAAGTTATCGTACCAAAACTTGGATGGACAAATACTTCTGAAAAATTAGAAGATCTATTAAATTTGCACGCTAAACAGGGTTGGGAATTACAGAGCGTCAACCAAAATGCATTAGGTGAATATTTAAATGTAATTTTTGAACGAAACAAAAACAGGTAAATGAAAGTTTTTAAAGAAGAACAAAAATTTACACAATGGTGGTTATGGGTTTTAAATATCGGTATTTTACTAATTCCTATTTATGGCATTGTACAACAAGTTTTCTATAAAACACCCTTTGGAGATAGCCCAATGTCTGATACAGGTTTGTTTATTTTCTTAGCCTGTATGTTGCTTTTTAACTACTTTTTTTTAGTATTAAAACTAGAAACAACTATCAATGAAAAGAGTATTTCTTATCGGTTCTTTCCAATACAACGAAACACAAAAATAATCTTATGGAAAAATATTGAAAAAGCATATATTAGAAAATACAGCCCGATTACAGAATATGGAGGTTGGGGTATTAAACATGGCGCTTATAATGTTAAAGGAAATATCGGCTTACAATTAAAGTTCAAAAACGGAAAGAAAATCTTAATCGGCACACAAAAAAAAGAAGATATAGAACGAATTTTAAAAACATATGAAAACAAAATTGTAAATGAACAAACAAAATAACATACTATTTTCAACTTTCAATTATGTAATCATAGCCACTTCAGGCTTTCTATTGCTAATTTCTTGGCTGTATGTTATTATTGAATATCCTAATTTACCTAAAACTATTGCTGTTCATTTTGATGCTGCAGGAAACCCAAATGGATATAATGACAAATACACTATTTGGTTAGCGCCAATTATTTTTACAGCATTATCAATAGGATTCATTTTTGGAGCAAAAAACCCTAAATTATTAGATTTTTCAAACAAAATTAAAAACTTACAGGATGAAATCTTTCAAAGTAAAATTTTACTTTTTTCAAGCCTTTTATTAAGTAGTATTCTTTGTATTATTGTTTTTTCTATGGTAAAAACATCTACAAACAAAACAGCAAATATGTCTTGGATTCTACCTACTCTTTTAATTTTTATAGGCAGCTATTTAATTGCTTTATTTTATTATTATTTAAAAATTTTAAAAAAATGAAAACATATATAACAATGTTATTTTTACTGATAAACCTCATTAGTTTTGGTCAATCAGAAATTACATCCGAAGAAATTCTAATACAAAATGATTCGATAGAATTACCTGGTACATTGACCTTTTCTAAAGCAAATACCTCATTAATTATTTGGGTTCACGGGTCTGGTAATATCGATAGAAATGGAAATCAAGGAACAATTATCAAAGCAAATTACATCAAACAATTTAGAGATAGCATCAACAAAAAGGATATTGCTTTTTTTAGTTATGACAAACGGACATCAAACAAAAATAATTTTAAATACTTAAAAAACGTTATTTTTACTGATTTTGTAAACGATATCAAAAAAGTAATTGCCCATTTTAAAAAAGACGAACGATTTACAAAAATCATATTAATTGGTCATAGTCAAGGCTCTTTAATTGCGATGTTGGCATCAGAAAATATTGACAAATACATCTCTTTAGCAGGACCTTCTAAACCTATTGACCAAACTATTATTGAGCAAATAAAAACACAATCTCCTTTTATGGTTCCTATCGTTAAAGCCCACATCAAAGAGCTCAAAGAAACTGGAGCTATTAAAACCGTTAACCCATTATTAGCTTCTTTATTTAACAAACAAAATCAACCTTTTTTTATAGATTGGATGCAATACAATCCATCAGATGAAATTAAAAAATTACATATACCCATACTAATTATCAACGGAACAAAAGATCTTCAGGTAAAAGTAGATGATGCTAAAGAATTACACAACGCAAACCCAAATTCTACATTGGTTATTATTGATAATATGAATCACGTTTTAAAGCATATTGATAAAGATGAAGACAATATGAGTTCTTATTATTCAGCAGATTTTCCTATTTCAGAAAAACTGATAGAAACAATTGTAAATTTTATTAAAAAGTAAACTTTATAACGAAAATATAAAATGGCAAAGAAAAAAGCATTTGCATTACGCATCAACGAAGAAATGTTAAAAACCATTGAAAAATGGGCTTCAGATGAATTTCGATCTACCAATGGGCAGATTGAATGGATGCTAATGCAATCTCTAAAAAACGCCAAACGAACCCCTAAAAAGAAAGAGGAATAAATTTATCATTGCGAATAAGATACGAATGTGATAATCTTTTCTCTAAAATCAACAGATTATTTAGACTAATAGGTATTTAGACAGAAACCTAATTTATCATTCCTGCGAAGGCAGGAATCTCCTATTATTAAAAAACCTTTTATAACCCCCTCCCTTCGCAGGAATAACAATAAACCACAGACCTCACAAACTTTAAAATCTATATGGTCTCACAAATTTCATTAACATTTCTTTAAGATTTTTTTAAGGTTTCATCCATCAGATTAATTGTATTTTTAGAGATTAACAACTAACCTACTTTTCTGATGAAAAATTTACTTTCAATTTTATTAATTTTCACTACCTCACTTCTATTTTCTCAAGAATTCTCTATGGATTTGGTAAAGAACATGAAGCCTAGAAATATTGGTCCTGGTGGAATGAGCGGACGTGTAACCGCCATAGATGTTGTACAATCTAACACAGATATTATGTATATTGGTACAGCTTCGGGTGGTGTCTGGAAATCTACTTCTGGTGGTATCAAATGGCAACCTATTTTCGAAAAAGAAGCAACTGCTTCTATCGGTGCTTTGGCAATTCAGCAATCAAACCCCAGTGTAATTTGGGTAGGAACTGGAGAGGGGAACCCAAGAAACAGCTTAAATGGTGGTTACGGAGTTTACAAATCTTTAGATGCAGGGAAATCTTGGAAGTTAATGGGCTTAGAAAAAACACGCCATATACACAGAGTAATCATCGACCCTACAAATCCGAATATTGTGTATGCAGCAGCAATCGGTTCCCCTTGGGGAGAACACCCAGAACGTGGTGTTTACAAAACTATAGATGGTGGTAAAACATGGAAAAAAATTCTATTTAACAATAACAAAACTGGCGCAGCAGATTTGGTAATGGATCCAACAAACCCTAACAAATTAATTGCCACTATGTGGGAACACAAACGTGATCCTTGGTTTTTTAAATCAGGCGGAAAAGGAAGCGGATTATACATTACCCACGATGGTGGAGAAAATTGGAAACAAATTACAGAAAAAGAAGGCTTTCCTAAAGGAGAATTGGGTAGAATTGGTGTTGCCATTGCTCCCAGCAACCCGAACACAATTTATGCCTTGGTAGAAGCCAAGAAAAATGCACTCTACAAAAGTACTGATGGCGGTTTTAAATGGAAAAAAATCAACGACAAAAGAGGTATCGGTAATCGTCCTTTTTACTACTCAGAAATTTATGTAGATT
>CAZZNK010000002.1:0-13400 GCA_964655585.1 uncultured Flavobacteriaceae bacterium | reverse complement strand
ATATACCGTTTTTACCTATATAAATGTTTCGATTGATGGTGGTAAAAACTTTAAACAACTAATGCCTGCGTACGGTGTATCTAACGGTGTACATCCAGATCATCATGCGTGGTGGATACATCCAAAAGATGGTTCTTTTATGATTGATGGAAATGATGGCGGTTTAAACATTACCAAAGATGCAGGAAAAACGTGGCGTTTTGTAGGTAATTTACCCATCGCACAATTTTATCATATCAATGTAGATAACGAGTATCCGTATAATGTCTATGGTGGCATGCAAGACAACGGCTCTTGGAAAGGACCTGCCTATGTTTGGAAAGCACAAGGAATTCGGAATTCTTATTGGCAAGAAATTAGTTTTGGCGATGGTTTTGACGTGATTCCCGACAAAGATAATTCTCGATACGGTTTTACAATGAGCCAACAAGGATCTGTAAGTAGGTTTGACGCTGAAACTGGTAATAATTACACCATAAAGCCTACGCATCCAGATGCAAATATTAAATTGCGTTTTAACTGGAATGCCGCCATCAATATTTCTCCTTTTAACAATAGCACTATTTACTTCGGAAGTCAATTTGTACATAAATCAACCGACAAAGGGTTGACTTGGAAAATTATTTCTCCTGATTTAACTACAAATGATAAATCAAAATTAAATCAAGCAGAAAGTGGCGGTTTAACAATGGATGCCACTGGCGCAGAAAACCATTGTACAATTTTAGTGATAGAACCATCTCCTTTAGAAAAAAATATGTTGTGGGTTGCTACGGATGATGGAAATGTACAAATCACACAAAATGGTGGAGCAACATGGAAAAATGTTTCAAAAAGCATAAAAGGATTGCCAAAAGGAAGTTGGATTACGCAAATAAAAGCATCAAACAAAAACAAAGGAGAAGCCTTGTTAGTAGCCAATGATTATCGCAGATTTAATTATACTCCATACGCATATAGAACTAAAAACTACGGAAAAACATGGACTCGTATTGTTACAGAAAACGATGTAAAAAGTTACGCATTATGTATTGTTGAAGATTTGATTGAACCAAATTTACTGTTTTTAGGAACAGATGATGGTTTGTATATTTCTTTGGATGCAGGAAAAAAATGGACAAAATGGACAAACGGTTTCCCTACTGTTTCAGTAAAAGATTTGGTTATTCATCCAAGAGAGCACGATTTGGTTATTGGAACTTTTGGTAGAGCAGCGTGGGTTTTAGATGATATTAGACCGCTACGAGCAATAGCAAAGAACAGCGAAGTACTATCTCAAAGAATTGAATTATTTCAACCTCCAACAGCATACCAAGTTGCTACACAACAAGCAACAGGAAGCAGGTTTGGCGGTGATGCTTTATACAACGGAACAAATAAAAGTCGAGGTGCTTTGGTATATTATTCTATCAACAAACCAAAAAAGGAGACTTCAAAAAAGAAAGCTAAAAAAGCTGACAAAAACAACGTAAAATGGGATTCTATTACATTTCAAATTTTTGATAAAGACAAACTTATTAGAACTATGAAACGAAAAGTACCAAAAGAAAACGGTGTGTACAGAGGCTATTGGGGCTTTGAAGAAAAAGGAGTTGCAAGACCATCAAGAAGTCTCAAAAAACTAAAAAGAGAACCTAGAGGAGTCCGTGTAAAACCAGGTGTTTACAAAATAAAAGCAACTTTTGGTACCGTAAGTTCAGAAAAAAACATCACTGTAAAGTTTGACCCAAGATTAACTATTTCTCAACAAGCTATTGACCAAAAATACGCAGCCGCTAAAGAGTTAGAACGCTATCAAAAAACAATGGCAGATGCCGTTAAACAATTGGTAGAAAGTAAAAATATTGCCAAAAAATTCAAATCAGATTTATCTAAAAAAGACAAAAAACTGTACAAAGAACAAATTAAAACCTCATCAAAAATCATTAAAAAAACGGATAGTTTAATTGCCTTCTATCTTGGTAAGATTGACAAACGCCAAGGAATTACTAGAAACCCAGCAGTAACCGTTGCACAACGTTTCGGTACTGCAAGTTGGTATAGCAATAGTAGATTTGGTAAGCAAACTAGTACCGAAAAACAACTGATCAATCAATTTAAAAAATCTTTAAAAGATGCTTTAAAAGAAACAAATAATTTCTTTGACTCAGATTGGAAAGAATATCAAAAAGTGATGGAAGGAATTAAAATTTCTCCTTTTAAAGTAACAAAACCTTTTATTATAGAGTAGTTTTTTTGAACTCCTTTAAAAAAAGGAAAGCCCTATAAAAAAAGACAAATTATAAACTATTTATTTTTATTTCAGTTTAAAACCTCATACAATAAAGATTGTATGAGGTTTTTTTATATTTTAGCATCAGAAAATAAAAATCAACATGGATACACAACCACTTTTTACCAACGATGCAATTGTTTTTGGAATTTTAATACTTTCACTAGGATTTGTTTTTTACACAGAATCTAAAGAATCTGGGTTTTGGCATAAATTTTACAAAATAGTTCCAGGATTATTTATGGCATATTTCATTCCTGCTATTTTTACCACATTGGGCGTTATAGCTCCCGAATGGGAATCTATTTCAACAACTGGCGAAGTGATAAAAGGTAGTTCTAATTTATACTATGTTTCCAGTCGGTTTTTATTACCAGCCGCATTAGTTTTAATGACTTTAAGCATCGATTTAAAAGCCATTTTCAACCTTGGTTCTAAAGCATTAATTATGTTTTTTACAGGAACTGTAGGGATTGTAATTGGTGGTCCTATTGCTATTTTATTAATTTCTATGGTGTCTCCAGAGACTGTTGGAGGTATTGGTCCTGATGCCGTTTGGAGAGGGCTTTCTACCTTAGCAGGAAGTTGGATTGGCGGAGGCGCAAACCAAACCGCAATGCTAGAAATTTATGGATACAACCAAAAATTATATGGAGGAATGGTCTTTGTAGATATTGTAGTTGCCAATATTTGGATGGCAATTTTATTGATAGGAATTGGCAAAAAAGATAAAATTAATAAATGGCTAAAAGCAGATACTTCTGCTATTGAAGAATTGAAAGAAAAAGTGTCAAAATTTGCTCAAAAAGTAAAGAGAAATCCAACCTTAACCGACTTTATGATTATACTTGCTATTGGTTTTGGCACCGTTGGTTTTGCACATTTTGCAGCAGGATATTTAGGTAATTTTTTCACTGATACAGTAGCCTCTATGGCCTCTGCAACTTGGAGGAATATTCTTTCTTTCTTAGGCTCTAAATTCTTTTGGTTAATTAGTATTTCTACTATTGTAGCCGTTTTATTATCGTTTACAAAAGCCAAAAATTACGAAGGCGCTGGTGCTAGTAAAGTAGGTAGTATTTTTATCTATATTTTAGTAGCTACCATTGGTATGAAAATGGATTTAGCGATGATTTTTGATAATTTAGGACTTATTGCTATCGGTGTTATTTGGATGACCATACATGCTGGTTTGCTAATTTTAGTTGCAAAACTAATCAAAGCTCCCTACTTCTTTTTAGCTGTGGGTAGTCAAGCAAATGTTGGTGGAGCTGCTTCTGCACCTATTGTTGCTTCTGCATTTCACCCATCTTTAGCAACTGTTGGTGTTTTATTAGCTGTTTTTGGATATGCCATCGGAACGGTTGCTGCCATAGGCTGTACAATTTTATTAGAATTAGCATCAAAAGTGTAAGAGAATTCTGCATATTTGCATTCGTTAAAATTAATCTGACGTATTTATAAAATCATCACATGAAAAAAATATTTTCCGCATTTATTATACTTCTATTCATTGCCTCTTGCTCTACTAAAAAAGAAGGGAATATGATTGTAAAAGGTCAAATAAAAGGATTGAAAAAGGGAAAACTGTATCTTCAAAAAATGAATGATACAATTTTAGTTTCTGTCGATTCTATTGTTTTATTAGGTGATGATAATTTTATCTTATCAGATAATATTGATACTCCAGAAATGTATTACCTAACTTTTGATGGAAATACTACCGAAAAACGTATCTTGTTTTTTGGAGAAAAAGGAACAATTACTATTAACAATCGTTTGGATGAGTTCGGTATTAACCCAACTATTACTGGCTCTAAAAATCAAGAAATTTTAGATAAATTTCAAAAAATAAACAAACGCTTTAAAGGAGAACGGTTAGATTTTATTAAAAAAGATTTTGATGCAAAAAAAGAGGGTGACACAGAAAAAATTGCACAATTAGAAAAAGATTACAAAAAAATGATGCGTCGTAGATTTTTATTTACTGCAAATTTTGCTATTTCAAATGCAAACTCAGAAGCTGCACCTTATATTGCTTTGACAGAATTGTATGATGCAAGTACTAAACTATTAGATACTGTGAATAATTCTTTGAGTACTGACGTAAAAATTTCTAAGTACGGAAAACGCTTGAATGAGTATCTTTTAAAAATAAAAGCAGAAAAAAAATAAGTACTTAAAACCGATTATCACCATCAAGAATATTACCGAGACCTCCTAAAACACTCCCTTCTCCTCTATCGCCTCCATTTCTTGGTGCCATAGCCAATACTCTACCTGCTAATCTGCTAAACGGTAATGACTGAATATACACAGTTCCTGGTCCTTTTAAGTTGGCAAAAAACAAACCTTCGCCACCAAAAACGGTGTTTTTAATCCCTCCCACAAACTCAATATCATACGCTACATCTTTAGTAAAACCAACAATACATCCTGTATCTACTTTTAAAACTTCACCTGTTTTTAATACTTTTTTAGCCATGGTTCCGCCAGCATGGATAAACCCCATACCGTCTCCTTCCATTTTTTGCATGATAAATCCTTCGCCTCCAAACAAACCTCTTCCTAATTTTTTAGAAAATTCAATACCAATAGAAACCCCTTTGGCAGCACATAAAAAAGCATCTTTCTGACAGATAAATTTTCCTCCAAATTCTGATAAATCAATTGGAATGATTTTCCCTGGATAGGGTGATGCAAATGATACTTGCTTTTTACCCTGACCATTATTTGTAAAAATGGTCATAAACAAACTTTCGCCAGTTAGTAATCGTTTTCCTGCAGAAAACAATTTTCCTAAAATTCCTTTTTCTTGATTAGAGCCATCACCAAAAATAGTATCCATTTTTATATGATTATCCATCATCATAAAACTACCAGATTCTGCAACAACGCCTTCTTGTGGATCTAGCTCTATTTCTACAAACTGCATTTCTTCTCCGTAAATATGGTAATCTATTTCGTGTGCATTCATCATTTATGTTTTAAAATTTAAAAAATATTATTTTTAATTACTTAACCGACTACTGATTAAGACTTTACTTTTACACTCCACTCGTATTCAAATTTAGAAACCGAAATACCATCAGCATTAAATCCTTCTGACATCATTTTTAAAGTTTGCCCCTCTCCTGTTTCTATTGTTTTTTGAATTGCATCTTTAATTAACAACCCGTCAGTACAAATAAATTGAATTTTACCTGTTGCTTTTTTAGTAAAGGTAGCATTCATATTAGTAACCAACATTGATATTTTTTTACCAGAATCAGCAATTTCTCGCATTACTAAAATCCCTGTGCTTAATTCTGATGCCATTCCTTGTACCGCCCAAAATATTGATTTAAACGGATTCTGGCTAAGCCATTTATATTTTACAGTTACCGTAGCCTTTTTTTCTTCTATAGATTGTACTCTTACTCCTGTTATATAAGCGGCAGGAAGTTTAAAAAACAAAAAACTATTAATTTTACTAGGTGTAAATTTCATATAAATTGATACATTAAATTAAAAAAAAGAAATAGGAATATTTATTAAAAATCACTCACACCCTTTTATTTGCGTGACAAGTTACAGAAAATAATGCAGAAATCCACAAAAACTCAAATGTTAAAGAAATGTTAATTATAGTACTATGTTTTGCATAATACCTTCCTAAAGATATATATTTGCATAAGAAAGTATTATATAAAATATTTAAAATGAAAAACAACGATCAAAATACCAATGCATTTTTAATACACATTTCTTCTTTTGCAGGTTTTTTATTTCCGCTAGGAAGTATCATTACACCATTAATATTATGGCAAACTTTAAAGGAAAGAAGTCAGTTTTTAGATGACCAAGGTAAAGAAGCTGTCAACTTTAATATTAGTTATGCACTCTATATTTTTATTTTAGGCATTTCTTTTATTCCAATTTTCTTTGGCACATTTTTTAACAACACAAGTCATCATTTAGATTTTGGATTTGATATTGACAACGGATTATTAGGTGTTTTAGGTATTATCTCTTTGGCTAGTATTGTTGGTTTTATAAAAATAGCACTGGTTATAATTGCTGCCATAAAAAGTAAAGAAGGAGAAAGTTATAAATATCCTTTCACTATAAAATTTATAAAATAAAACACCATATATGAAGATAGAAAACACAAAAGCACAAATGCGAAAAGGGGTTTTAGAGTATTGCATTTTATCCATCTTACAGAATGGAGACGCTTACACTTCAGAAATTTTAGCCACGCTAAAAGATGCAGAAATGATTGTGGTAGAAGGAACCATTTATCCGCTTTTAACCCGTTTAAAAAATGCAGGTTTATTAAGCTACAGATGGGAAGAATCTACCTCTGGACCCCCAAGAAAATATTATGTATTAACAGAAAATGGCATTTTATTTTTAAAAGAACTAAACAAAACCTGGAGCAATTTAATAAACGCAGTAAAACAAGTAACTAGTAAAAAAATAACCAAAGATGAATAAGACCATAAACATAAATTTAGGAGGATTTTTCTTTCATATTGATGAAATTGCCTATCAAAAATTAAGACGCTATTTAGATGCTGTATCTAAATCTTTAAATGATGATCCGCAGGGAAAAAATGAGATTATTGCTGATATAGAAGCACGTATTAGTGAGCTTTTATCAGAAAGAATTACAGACTCACGTCAGGTTGTAAATGAAGCTGATATTGAAGAGGTTATCAAAATTATGGGAAAACCAGAAGACTATGCTGATGCAGAAGCAGATTTTGACAACAGCTACTCATATCAAAAAAAATCATCAGGAAAAAAATTATTTAGAGATGGCGATGATAAATTTTTAGGAGGTGTAGCAGCAGGTATTGCTCACTATTTTGACGTAGATGTTATCTGGATTCGTTTGATATTATTAGCCTTGTTTTTTGGAGCTGGATTCGGAATTTTAATTTACATTATTCTTTGGATTTTATTACCCGAAGCACAAACCACTGCAGAAAAATTGCAAATGGAAGGTGAGCCTGTAAATATTGACAATATCGAAAAAAAAATTAGAGAAGAGTTTGTAAACTTCTCCGAAAAAATAAAAGAAGGAGCTACAGAAATAGGCGATAAAATATCGCAAGCAGATTATGAGAAAATGCGTAAAAAAACCAAATCTGGTTTGCAGGATTTTTTAGACGCTCTAGGTAAGATTATACTAACTCTTTTTAAAATAGTTGGTAAATTTATCGGAGTACTTTTATTGATTGTAGCAGGATTAACCTTAATTTCTTTACTTATTGGTGGATTTTCTATTGGGAGTTTCGAGATTTTAAACATTAGTAATGATTTTGTTCATTACCCTCCCTTCTTTTACGATTCTATACTCCCAAAATGGTTATTAGCAACATTTCTTTTTATACTTATCGGCATTCCGTTTTTAATTCTATTTGTACTCGGGCTAAGAATTTTATCGAGTAGTGTAAAAAGGTTTAGCAAAACAACCTCTTTATCTTTATTAGGTATTTGGATTATCGCACTTTTAGGATTAGGATTTAGTGGTATCGAATTTTTATCAACAAAAGGATATAGCGGAAGTAAAACAGAAAAAAACACTTTAAATTTTGTTGCAAATGATACCATAAACATCAAAGTAATTAATGATGATGATTTGTATTATCAACATAATTTTAGAAGAAAAAGTAACTCTGTAGAAGTTGTTGTAGATAATGTAAAAAAAGTATACTCTAACTATATAAAAATCAATGTAGAAAAAAGCAATACAGATAGCGTTTATATAGAGGTTAGAAAAGAATCTGAAGGAAGAAACAGAAACACTGCAAACAAGAATGCTTCTAAAATTGACTATAAATACAATTTAGAAGACAATACTATTACGTTTGACGGCTACTTTTTGAGCCAATACAAAAACATGTGGAAAGATGAAACGGTACATATTACCTTATATATACCAGAAAATAATACTATTTTCTTTGAAAACTCATCGAGAAACTTTTTATACCGCATAGATAACACAGATGATATCTATCATTACAACATGGCAAATCATTACTTTTTAATGACCAAAAAAGGATTGGATTGTACCGATTGTGATGACAAAGAAACCAGTGATAAAAGTATTTAAAACAGTTCAACCATAAAAATCAACAGTTCAGTGCTTCAATTTATTTTATAACCAATAATTCAAATAATTTCGAAGCACAAACTAAAATAAAATACCATGAAATCAACATTTTTAAAAATTATTGTAATTCTATTTTTATCAACCTTAACCACATCATGTCTTGTCGATGTATTCAATAAAGTTAAAGGAAACGGGAATGTAGTTACAGAAAATCGAAAAATAAACGAAAGCTTCACAAAAATTAAAGCAAGCAATGGTTTAGATGTATTTATTACACAAAGTAAAAAACCTTCGGTTACCGTAGAAGCAGATCAAAACTTACAAGATATTATTAAAGTAGAAGTGGTAAACGGTGTTTTGAAAGTCTATACCGATAAAAATATTGGCAGATCAAAAGCTAAAAAGATATACATTACAGCTACAGAAATTGAAAGTATTACAGCAAGCAGTGGTAGCGATGTGATATCAGAAAACACTATAACTGCAACTACTTTTAAAGCCAATGCAAGTAGCGGAGGCTACTTAAAATTAGCACTAAATGTTGGTACACTTTCTTCTAACTCATCTAGTGGAGCTAATTTAAAACTGACAGGGACAGCAAAAGATTATACTGCAAAAGCAAGTAGCGGAAGCATTACAAATGCATACAAATTAGCAAGCCAAAACGTAACAGTAAAAGTGAGTAGCGGTGCAAATATTAATATTTTTGCTTCAGAAAGCATCATCGCAAAAGCAAGCAGTGGTGGTGATATTGATTACAAAGGGAATCCTAAAAAATCAACCATAAAAAAATCTTCTGGTGGAAGTGTTTCTGCTCATTAAAACATAATTAGAATAGCTAACTCTAATTATAACTAATACTTGGTTTTATTAGTTTACTTGGTAAGAGTTCGTTTTTTAAAAACGACTCTTACTTTTTTTTCTTATTTTTGATAATTATGATAAAAAACATATATATCGCTTTTTTTCTGATGATGTCTCTATCGGCATGCTCACAAAAACTCCCCAAAGGATTTGTATACTTAACTACTATTGATCCTAGTATTCAATCAGAATTAAGATACATTACCAACAATAATTTTATAGGAAAACCAATTGACACATACCTAAAAAACACCGTTATTCTAAGTGAAAAATCTGCAAAAGCACTACACAAAATACAACTAGAATTAAAAAAACTAGGACTAAGTTTAAAGATATTTGATGCCTACAGACCACAACAAGCCGTTAATCATTTTGTACGTTGGGCAAAAGTTTTGAACGATACCTTAATGAAGCGGCAATATTACCCAAATACCCCCAAAAACAAGCTTTTTAAATTAGGGTACATTGCCTCTAAATCGGGTCATACACGAGGAAGCACTGTAGATTTAACCATTGTAAACACAAAAACTGGCAAAGAATTAGATATGGGAAGTCCGTATGATTTTTTTGGAGAAATCTCTCATCCTTTTTTCAAAAACATCAATTTTATTCAGAAAAAAAACAGACTTTTTCTACGAAAAATAATGATAAAAAATGGCTTTAGACCTTACAATAGCGAATGGTGGCATTTTACTCTAAATAATGAACCTTTTCCGAAAACATATTTTAACTTTCCTGTTCAGTAACACAGTTTTAACAAATTATAAACTATTTATAAAAATTATCGGCATTATATTTGCTACTAATTTACAAATTACTGTAAAACCATAATGAGCAATTTAAAATCTATTTTTTTAACTATTTTTCTTGTCGCTTTTGTCTTTAAAGCAACTGCACAATTAGACAACAATAGCGGGAAAAAGAAAAAAGGAACTTCTAAAGGTCTTTTTGCAACAAATACCAAAGCGTCAAAAAAACCAACTTCAATAAAAATTGATGCAGAAAACGGGTTTAAAACTGCATATAAAAACAAGAAAAAAACAAAAAAAGAGTTGGACGATGCGCTAAAAAATAAAGGTATCATCAGTCAAGCAAAATTAAATGAAGAACGTTTCTTAAAAGCATTTAAAAAAATAAACGGGCAATATCAATACCCAAAAATTGATCAAGATTTGGGTAGTTTTAGAACAACTTCTAAATCTATAAAAATAATTTGTAGAGATTTTCAGTACCCAGACGGAGATAGAGTTACTATTTATATAAACGATATTCCTGTAATACCAAATATTGTCTTAACACGAGCCTACCAAACATTTACTATTCCGTTAGATATTGGTATCAATAAAATTGCTTTTAAAGCATTAAACCAAGGAACTTCTGGCCCAAATACTGCCGCTTTTAAAGTATATAATGATTCTGGTAGTTTAATTTCATCTAACGAATGGAATCTTGCAACAGGCGCTAAGGCCACTCTTTTAATTGCAAAAGACAAGTAACTATTTTATTAAAACACACTGTTGTTCTATAAAAGACATTAGATCGCTTCGCTAAAAAACATCAGAATAAAAATCTTATTATAACTAACAGGAAACAATTTTTAAGCAATTATAACTTTCTTAAAAATTAAAATCCCAAAAAAGCAAGGTATATCTATGTTAAAAAGGGCTAATAGGTTGCTCTATATGGCTTTCAAACATAATTACAGCTTTTATATCGGACACGAATAAAAACCATGTGTAAGTTTTAGTTATATCCTTTTTTTTAATTCAGAATATACTTATTTTTGCAAGTAGGATTTTTATTTAAACCTACTTTTATAAATTTATACAATGAAAAAAATTACAAAAGAAACCTACATCAACTGGTATAGAGATATGCTTTTTTGGAGAAAGTTTGAAGATAAATTGGCAGCAGTTTATATACAACAAAAAGTAAGAGGTTTTTTACACTTATACAATGGTCAAGAAGCTGTTTTAGCTGGCGCTCTACACGCTATGGATTTATCTAAAGATAAAATGATAACCGCATATAGAAACCATGTGCAACCTATTGGTATGGGCGTAGATCCTAAACGTGTCATGGCAGAACTATACGGAAAAGTAACAGGAACTTCTCAAGGAATGGGTGGATCTATGCATATTTTTTCTAAAGAAAAAGGATTCTATGGTGGTCATGGTATTGTAGGTGGTCAAATTCCGTTAGGAGCAGGTATTGCTTTTGGCGATAAATACAAAGGTAGTGATGCCGTAACACTTACTTACTTTGGTGATGGTGCCTCAAGACAAGGCTCGTTACACGAAGCTTTTAATATGGCAATGTTATGGAAACTTCCTGTTGTTTTTATTGTTGAAAACAATGGATATGCTATGGGAACTTCAGTTGAAAGAACTGCTAATCATCCAGATATTTGGAAACTTGGTTTAGGGTATAAAATGCCTTGTGGACCTGTTGATGGAATGAACCCTATTAAAGTTGCAGAAGCTATAGATGAAGCTATTCAAAGAGCTAGACGTGGTGATGGCCCTACTTTTTTAGAAATGAAAACCTATCGTTACAGAGGGCATTCTATGTCTGACGCACAACATTATAGAACCAAAGATGAAGTTGCAGAATACAAAAAAATTGACCCAATTACACAAGTTTTAGGAATTATCAAAGAAAATAATTATTTGTCTGATGATGAAATTAAAAACATCAATCAAGAAGTAAAAGATTTAGTAAACGAATGTGAAAAATTTGCAGACGAATCTCCATACCCAGAACCAAATCAATTATATGATATGGTATACGAGCAAGAAGATTATCCTTTTATCAAAAATAAATAACACAATAAAATTATGGCAATAGTAGTAAACATGCCCCGTTTAAGTGACACCATGGAAGAAGGTGTTGTAGCAAAATGGTTGATAAATATTGGCGACACCATTGAAGAAGGTGATATTCTTGCCGAAATTGAAACCGATAAAGCTACCATGGAATTTGAATCTTTTAACGAAGGTACATTATTACATATTGGTGTTCAAGAAGGAGAAACTGCTCCTGTTGATACATTATTGGCAATTATTGGTGATAAAGGAGAAGACATTTCTGAGTTATTAGCGAGTGCTCCTACTTCAAAAAAGGAAGAAAAAACAACTGCTGAAACCGTAAAAAAATCTCCTAAAAAAGAAGAAAAATCAGTAGCAGAAACTACCGAGACTGTGGTTAAAACTACTACAAATTCTAACGGTAGAATCTTTGCTTCTCCATTGGCTAAAAAAATTGCCAATGATAAAAATATTAATTTAGCAGACATTAATGGTTCTGGAGATAATGGGCGCATCACTAAAAAAGATGTAGAAAATTATGTTCCATCTCAAACTTCATCACCTGAAACAAAAACAACTGTTGCCGCTTTTGCTCCTGCAGGAGAAGAAGGTTTTGAAGACGTAAAGAACTCTCAAATGCGCAAAATTATTGCCAAACGTTTAGGGGAATCTAAATTTACGGCACCTCATTATTATTTAACCATTGAGGTAAATATGGATACCGCAATTGTTTCTAGAAAAACAATCAATGCGATTCCTGAAACCAAAGTTTCATTTAATGATATGATTGTAAAAGCTTGTGCAATGGCATTGAAAAAGCATCCACAAGTAAATACTTCTTGGAATGAGGATAGCACACGCTACAACAAACACATACACATTGGTGTTGCTGTTGCTGTAGATGATGGTTTATTGGTACCCGTTTTAAAATTTACAGACCAAATGAGTTTGACTCAAATTGGTAGTACTGTAAGAGATTTAGCAGGAAAAGCTAGAAATAAAAAAATTGCTCCTGACGAAATGGAAGGAAGTACATTTACCATCTCTAATTTAGGAATGTTTGGTATTCTAGAGTTTACATCGATTATCAACCAACCAAATTCTGCCATTTTATCTGTAGGTGCTATTGTAGAAAAACCTGTTGTAAAAAACGGAAACATTGTAGTTGGTAACACTATGAAACTAAGTTTAGCTTGTGATCATAGAACTGTTGATGGAGCTACTGGTGCAGCATTTTTACAAACATTAAGAACCTATTTAGAAAACCCTGTGACTATGTTGGCATAAGGATTTTAAAATTATGTGCCGTCCTAAAATAGCGTTACAGAATTAATCTTTGAAAGGTAGTGATTTT
>CAZZNK010000001.1:0-94607 GCA_964655585.1 uncultured Flavobacteriaceae bacterium | reverse complement strand
TTAATCAATTAATTATTGTGAAAAACAACTTGAAAAAGTGTGAGTTTGCCCTGTTATTTTGATGATGAAAATAGCTTCTTAACTATTTTTCGTAATCCTAAAAAAATAAGAATTACTAAAATGATAGCCACAATAGGCAAAAACACCGAAAAGATAGATAATACCATAGAAGTTCCTGTCTCAACAGTGGCTACAATAGGGTTTGCTAAACCTCCTGTTGTTGCGGTTGAAGTGAGTCTAGCTGAAGCTGCAGATCCTTTAATAGCAGATGCTGTACCACCACCAGCAATAATTGCTAAAGCCCATGTAATTACAGGTGACAAATCTGCCACGGTAGAAACCATTACAGCTGTTCCTGCAATAGCTGCAAGCGGAATAGCAACAGTATCTAATAAGTTATCGAACCAAGGAATATAATAGGCGAAAATTTCTACAAAAGTTGCAATTCCTAAAGTAATTACTGCAGGAACACTCGCAGCCCAAAGCCAATTATCATTTAATGGAATAACACCAAAATAACCCGCCAAACTTAAAGCGAATAAAGGTACAAAAACCCGAAAACCCACTGAGGCTGCCAATCCTATTCCTAAAAATATACTAATGATAGATTCTGGCGTCAAACTACTTATATTTAAAATTGACTGCAGACCATTTTGTGGGGTCATGTTTTCTGACAAATGAATCGAAGTAATATTTGGCATCATCCATAAGAAAAGAACGAGATATTTTTCCTAAATTTTTTGAGACAACAGTAGCATTATAATTATACCATTGATTACCTAAATAATTATCAAATGAAAAAAGAAATTTAAAAGTTGATAGATTTATCCGCTTATTTACAGAAGAAATACCATTTATATTTATTGGACTAGAAATAGTATAAATACTTACTGGCAGCTCTTTCTTTTCTACAACTGCTGTTTTTTGAGAAAAAATAGAAATACTAAATATTAGTAATAAAGGTAAAATTAGTTTGTTCATTTTATTTACTTTTAAATGTTACAATATCTTTCACAAATAATTATAATAGTTTTTTTTACATACATTCTTGCAAATCTACCCAAATTTATAAGCTACTCTTTAAATTTTGAAATCCCATCTTTTAGCCAATCATAATAAGTATCTACATTTGGAGTATATCCTACAGGAGTATTTAAATCTTTTTCTTGATGATTCATCAATACATAAAAAGGTTGTGAGTTTGTTTTATACCGAATGGTCTGTAACTCGCTCCATTTTTGACCGATATATCTTAATTTCTTACCTGGTTTTAGTTTTGATTCTACGACCTCTCCTTCTGGTAAGGCTCTTTTATCATCTACATACAAAGAAATTAAAACAACATCATTTTTAAGGAGTTTTAATACCTTGTCTTTTACCCAAACATTTTGCTCCATTTTTCTACAATTTACACAGGCTTTTCCTGTAAAATCAATAAAAACAGGCTTGTTTACTTTTTTTGCGTATGCCAATCCCTTATCGTAATCATTAAATGAAACAATATCATAAGGAGCCATTAAATGTGCTCCATCTGGCACATCGGAATGGTTGACTGACCCTCCTCCTAATTTAGAAAAGCCTACTCCGTAAGGTGATTCGCTATAATGTTGTGGTGGTGGAAATGCACTAATTAAATTTAAAGGCGCGCCCCAAAGTCCTGGAATCATATAAATAGTAAATGACATTACTACCAAGCCTAAACTCAATCTTCCAACGGAAAGATGTGTAAGTGGAGAATCGTGTGGGAGTTGTATTTTTCCGAATAAATAAAAAGCCAATGCTCCAAAAATAGTAATCCAAATGGCAATAAACACTTCTCTTTCTAATAAGTGTAAGTCTAATACCAAATCGGCATTCGATAAAAATTTAAATGCTAGTGCTAATTCTAAAAACCCGAGAACAACTTTTACAGTATTTAACCATCCGCCAGATTTTGGCAAAGAGTTCATCCACCCTGGAAAAGCCGCAAACAATGCAAAAGGTAACGCAATGGCTAGTGAAAACCCAAACATACTAAGTACTGGTGCAAAACCTCCCTGAGTAGCAGCTGCCACTAAAGCTGTACCAACAATGGGACCTGTACAAGAAAAGGAAACGATTGCCAATGCCAATGCCATAAAAAAGATACCCATAACACCTCCTTTGTCTGCTTTGGCATCTACTTTTGTGCCCCAAGAACTTGGTAATACAATTTCGAAAGCTCCTAAAAAGGAGACTGCAAAAACAACCAATAATACAAAGAAAACAACATTAAACCACACATTTGTAGAGAGTGCATTTAACGCATCGGCTCCAAAAATTTTGGTAACCACAACTCCTAATAAAACGTATAACACAATAATAGAAACCCCAAAAATAATGGCATTTCTAATTCCTACTGCTTTGTTTTTACTTTGTTTGGTAAAGAAACTTACCGTCATAGGAATCATTGGGAATACACAAGGCGTTAACAATGCTGCAAAACCTGCGAAAAAACTTAATATAAATAATGTCCATAAACTTTTACTACTCCCTTCGGATGAATTGCTATCATCAGCATCTGCTACAACAGTTTCTTTGGTAGGTTTTTTATTTAAAGTAAAAACAAAATCTTCATCTACCTGAATACAGGCTTCTTTACATATTTGTCCATAAAAATTTAAAGTTACTGTACTTGTATTTTTATCTGAAAGCTTAATTCGTTGTGTTAAAGTCGCTTTTTCACTAAAGAAAATCTCTTCTTTTTCCCAAGTCTTACTATATTCTTTATGCGTTTCACTCTCTTTAGCTTTTCCTATTAGTTTATAAGTAGGTTCTTTTTCTGTAGCCGTAATTTCTATAGGTAAAGAAGCCCCGTCTGGGTTGTATTGAGAGTACAAATGCCATTGATCTAAAATTTTGGCTTTGATAATTAAATCGTATTCGGTGTCTGAAATTTTTTCTACAGAAGTTTCAAAAATTATCTGATTATCTTCCGTTTGTGAAAATGTAGAAAAACTTATGAAAAATAAAAATAGCGTAACTAATTGTTTCATTTTAGTGTAATTTTTAATCGTTTTTTAGTGTTGTTTGTTATTGTAAATCGATTGTCTTGACGTTTGCCAACAACCCAAATAATTTCATTAAAATCATTGCAAAGTAACCAAATATTTTCTTTTTCTAACAATGATAATTTTTCATCTTTAAAATATTTGCTCAACTTCTTTTTCCCTTGCATTCCTGCTGGATAAAAATAGTCTCCTTTTTGCCATTTTCTTACCTGTAATGGAAACTTTAACAAATCTTTATCAACGTAAATAATTTGATTATTTTTTATAAAATCTTTTGACGATTTTTCAAACTCTAAACAAATTGGTTTTGTTATTTTTAATGTATTCTCTTTGATTAGAAACCTATCATCTGCACTCAAAGACTCAGCTAACGATACTTTAGAAAGCAATAAAAAACCTCTGTTTTTTAGCAACTTATGTGTTTTAGAAAACACTTGTTTACCAGATTGTGCGGTAAGTAAATTCGCGATATCATTCCATTCTGTAAAATAATATTCTTTTAAAAGTTGATATAAATACGCTTTTGGGTTAGACAATTGTTGTATTTTATCAATATCCATTTTAACAACTCCTCCCTTCGCTAAAAGAACTTCTGTTTTTACATTTTCGATGTTATCATCAATAATTTGCTGACTTTCTTGTAAATGTGCGGTTGTTTTAGAAAAAGAAGTTAATAAACTCGGGTTTATTTCTTTTAAAACAGGTACAATTTGATGTCTGATTTTATTTCTGATGTATTTTGTAGAGGCATTACTTTTGTCTTCTCTCCACTCAATATTGTGCTCTTTGGCGTAGTCTAAAATTTCATCACTAGAAAAAATTAACAACGGACGAATCGTTTTTTTATTAATTTCTGGAATCCCCGTCAATCCTTCTAAACCCGTTCCACGAGTTAAATTGATTAAAAAGGTTTCTAAGTTATCATCTGCGTGATGTGCCGTTAATACATAATCAAATTGGTGTTTTACAAGTAGCTCATCAAACCATTGATACCGTAATTCTCGTGCTGCAACTTGAATAGATAATTTGTTATCCGAAGAAAATTTTAAGGTATTAAATTGTGTAGTAAATGTTTCTATATTAAGGGTTTTACCTAAGCTCTTTACAAATTCTTCGTCTTTATTGCTTTCCTCATTACGCAACTGAAAATTGCAATGTGCTAGTGACATTTTACTGTGTAATTGAGAAAAAAGATGTGTTAAAACCACACTATCAATACCGCCAGAAATTGCTATCAATATTTTTTTATCGTTTAAAAACGAAAAACGATTTAAAATATGTTTTTGAAATTTTTGTAGCATCATTATTTTAAAAGTACGGATTTCTATCCTTTTTATTCTTTTTCAAACTCAAAAGATATTTTCATGTCCCCACCAGAAACTAAAGCATATAGTTTATTCTCTTCTTTCCAATATTTAATTTTGTTAGGAAAATCTACCTCCTTGTTTTCACTTGTAAACTCTTCATTACCAATGCTTGTTATTGAAAATACAACTCTATTAGTTTCATCAGGTACTTTTACGGTTAATTTCCAATTGCCATCAACCTTTATTATTTTCATTTTCTCTTGTTTTATGGTATCGTTATTTTGCATTGTAAAACCGATTCCATAATACATTTTATCATTTTCCTTTTCCCAAACTTCAACAGTTACTTTTTCTTCTTCTTCATTATTTCGTTTCCAACTTCCTAACAACCAATCAAAATTTTCGGCAACTTCTACAGCTGTTTTTTTGATCTCTTTATTCTTTTTCTTGTCGCAATTACTAAATGTTAAAACAGTTATTATTAAAACGAATACTATTCCTGTTTTTTTCATAATTTGATTGATTTACAATTTGTTTGAAATCCAATGAATTACATCAGCAATCATTTCTTCTTTACACAAATCGTTGTGTAATTCATGATAACCACCTTCATATAATTTTAACGTTGCTTTTTCTGATTTTTTAGCAAATTCTTGAGTTCCTTTATAGTCGATAATTTTATCATCTGTACCATGTAAAAGGAGTGTTGGTGTCTTTAATTTACCAGCATTTTCTATCGCCCATTTTCCTGTTTCAATAAATGTAATTGAAAAATTCGGGCTAATTTTATTATGTACCAACGGATCATTGATGTATTTTTTTACTTCAGTTTTATCTCTAGAAATATCATTTGCATCTAACTCATTACCCATTGTTATTGAAGGTGCAATTTTTTGCAATAATTTACCAACAAATAACTTTACTGCTGGTGGCTGAAAAGCTAATTGTAAAAAAGGACTTGTGGCTATAACACCTTTTAATTGATGTTTTTTTCTAAGAGCATAGTTGAGTACTACATTACCTCCCATAGAATGTCCGTACAAAAAAATTGGTTTTTCGGGAAACAAAGACATTGCCTTTTTAATAACATTTTCTACGCTTTCTAAAACAGCATTGAAACTAGGGTTATGCCCTCTTTTTCCTGATGTTTTTCCGTGCCCAAATTGATCAAAAGTAACTACAGAGAAATTATTTTTAAGTAACGATGGTATTACAAAATCTGCATAGCGGGTAGAGTGTTCTCCCATTCCGTGGACTAAAACGAGTACTGCTTTAGTCTTTTCGGTTTCCCAATATTGCCCAAAAAAATCAGTTTTATATAGTTGAAATGTAAACAAAGAGTGTTTCATAATTGCTCTTTTTTTAACCAAATTCTAATTTCTTTTCGTAAAGATTGTTCAGGTTTTGGCAACGGAATTGTTTTACCAAACTGTTTGCTTCTATTAAATTTAGAAAATGTAATTTTTATCTGTTTCCAGTCTTCTGGGTATATTTCTAAAAATTTATTAAAAAAAGTTTGCTCTGTCACTTTCTCAGAAAGCTCAGAACAAACTTTTTTAAATTTTTCTTCTTTTTGAATAATCATTTCATTTAAATACCGTTTTCGTCAAATAATTTTATAAGTGCTGGCGATGATGGTCTTGGCGCACTGGCAGAAACTATTTTCCCTGCTGGATCTATCAATATAAAACGAGGAATTCCTTTGATACCATAATCGGTTACAAACTTTGAGTTCCAATCATTATCTGCAAAAAGCTGAATACCGCCTAATTCCATTTCTTTTACCATTTTCACCCAAGCTTCATGGTCTTTTTTCTTATCAATAGAAACACTTAAAAAATGAATATTTTTTCCGTGATACGCTTTCTCTACTTTCTTTAAAAATGGAATCTCTGCTTTACAAGGTCCACACCAAGTTGCCCAAACATCTACATACACAAACTTTCCTTTTAAATCTTCTAAAGAAGTAGTACCTCCTTTGTGGTTTTCATAATTCACAAAAGTAGGAGAAACCATTCCTTTTGCTGTTTTTTTAATATCTTTAAATTGTTTTGTTAATGATTTTTTAAAATCATCATCTGTAGAAAGCGCCATAATTTCTTTATAAAGTGCTGCTGCATCTTTATTTCTTGAAGAAACTTCATACCCTAAGTCATTAAGAAGTCCATTTTTAATATGCTCTCCTTTTATAGTTTTTATAGAATTAATAGCTGCTACTTGATACGAAACACTGTCTTTTTTCATGATTTCTGAAACTTTCTTTTGAAAACTTGACATCACAACATTTTTATATGCTGGTATGTTTTTGAAATCATCGTCATTATCTGTCGCTATTCCTTTAAATGGATCTGGAAAAGTGTCTGAAACTTTAAATTCTCTGTTTTTTGTCAAATACCCATGATATCCTTCATACATACTTACAGAGCCTGCATTTTCGAATTGTAAACTTTTTCTTTCTATCGATACAAAGTCAACATCTTTAACAGAATTTAATTTATCATTCAATTCTTTATTAATTGTTGCTGCTTTAACAAGAAATTCTTTTTCATTTAAAATATATAAATCTTTTGGCTCTACCTTTTCTTTTAGCAAAGCTTTTGAAGCTAAATAATTATTTACATCACTTCCGTTACCTGTATATTTTATAGTCTCATCGAACTCTTTGGTGTCTAAAGTAAGGTTGATGTTATATCCGTTTTGCAAATAAATACCTGAACTTTCTTTTCCGTCATTTAATCGATAATATCCTTTTTCTACATTATTAATAGTGTCAGAAAACATTCCGTTCTCATCAACTGTAAAGGTTTTAACTGCTTTTCTATCTTTAGAAAGTGTGATTTTGTCACCATTTTTATTGGCAATTTTTCCTGAAAATGTTACAAAGTTTTTTTCTTTTTTACAGGTTATAAATGTAAATGCAATAGCAAGTATGAATACTATTTTTTTCATGAGATTTAGTTTTTAGTTTTTTCAAAAATACAAATAAATATTTAGAAAAACAGTATAGATATAAAGATCTATTCATCTATAAAAATTAGATTTTCAGGCAATGAGTAGGTGTTTTATTGTGTTTTTTTTGATTTCGACCTATTTTTGATAAAATCAATCTTAAAATAGTAACAGAATGAAAAGATTAAAAACGATTATTTTTTTTACTGTCATTTCTTTTTTCCTTGTTTCTTGTGCAAAATCAGAAGATAAAACAGGTGGAATTAATATGGACTTATTAACCAACAAATGGTTGTTAACCGCACAAGTTGTAGATGGTATTAATTTTACACATCAATCTAACTGTTTTGCTTTTCATACAGCAAAATACAATGCAGATTTCACAGTAGATTATGATATATTTCAAGAAACTGGAGGTAATTGTGTTGCGCCAAATACTCCTGAAAATTGGGCGTATGAAATTGTAAATGATGTAATAGAAATTTCTATTGCTGGTACAATTCATTTTAGATATCAAGTTTTAGAATTAACATCAACTAGATTAAAAGTTAAAGATGTAATGTCTGGTAATAACGAAGAGATTCTTATGACCTATCTAAAGGTATAATACTGCTTTTAAGATTTTTAAAATCGATGAAAAGAAAAATGAAAGTTTGTTAAAACCTATTTATAATATGAATAAACACAATACCATTGCGAAATTAGATTCCCCCACGCTTTGGTATATTGTGTTAAAAAACTAACATCATGAAAAAACAACAACGTATCGTATTTCTTTTTTTGTTATCATCAGTATTTATTACAGCGCAATCTTGGATTCCTGTTGGGAATGCCACAGGTTTTTCTAATACATCAGCAGCAGATCAACACCTTGCAATTGACAGTAATAATGTGCTGTATATTGCGTATCAAAATACGAGTGGTACGCCAAAGAACACTACCGTTAAAAAATTTAATGGCACAACTTGGGAAACCGTAGGAACAACTAATTTTGCTGCAAATGCATCTACAAATTCTCGTAATCAAAGTTTAATGACAGATAGTAACAATGTGCCTTATGTAGCTTTTAGTTCTTTTGGAGATGCTTCGGTTAGAGGTATTAAAGTAATGAAATTTAATGGTACTGCTTGGGAGTCTTTTGGCGTTGGATTAGATTCCGATGGCAGACATAGCACAAACCTTGCAATAGATAGTAATAATATGCCAATTGTTGCTTCTAGAGGCGAAGCTACCAATGATAATTTTTATATTAAAAAATACAATTCCTCTAACAATACCTGGGAGCTTTTAGGCGGTGCAGGTTTTACCGATAACAGCAACTTTCCTGTTTTAGTTTTAGATACTAATGACATCCCTTACATTGCCTATGAAGATCGTGCTAACGGTACTAAAGAAGCTGTAGTTAGAAAATTTAATGCAAACACAGGTCAATGGGATTTAGTAGGTGTACAGGGTTTTTCTGATGGCGGAATTGGATATATTGATTTTGCAATTGATACCAATAACGTGTTATACGTTGCTTATATAGATGAAGCAAATAGCAGTAAACTTACCGTTAAAAAGTTTGTAAATACAAATTGGGAAACCGTTGGAACTACTGGTTTTTCTAATGTTGCATTATCTGGAGATATCAGTTTAGCTTTAGATAACAATAATTTACCATATGTAGCATATAGAAGAAGTCCTAGTAGCTTTACTAGAACCACAGAGGTTTTAAAATTTAACGGAACTATCTGGGAAGCACTTGGAGGTGATACGCAATTTGCCAATGATGCTGATCATCATGATTTGATTATAGATAATAATAACACGCCATATTTAGCGTATAAAGATTTTGATAATGGCGGTAAAACAGTCGTATTAAAATTTGATGCCACAGCAAGTGTTAAAGATCATGTTTTACAAGCTCAAATTACGCTATATCCAAACCCAATAACAGATAAGCTAAGTGTAAACTCCAGCATACTTTCTATTCAGCAATTAGAAATTTACAATGTATTAGGAAAAAGACTCATTACAGCAATAAACAAGACAACTTTACATCTAAGCAGATTAGCAACAGGCATCTATTTACTTAAAATAAGTACAGACAAAGGCGTGGTTATAAAAAAGTTTATAAAAAACAAGTAGCGCAACCATATTACATGTGCTGTTCCTTTCGTTTTTTTGATACACCTTTATCAAAAAGACTATCTTAGTAAAATAAAAAAATAATCTATTGTTTTTAAAAAATTGCTATTTCATATTCTTTTTTTTTCTGATGCAACTCTCCATATTTGCACAACAAAACTACGTGCATTATACGGTAAAAGATGGATTACCACAAATGCAATGCATGTCGTTGTTTCAAGACAGCAAAGGTTTTCTTTGGATAGCTACAAAAGGCGGAGTAAGTAAATACAATGGTATTAATTTTAAAAATTACACACAAGAAAATGGATTGCCAAGTAATTATGTTTTTAACATTACCGAAGATTCATATGGGAAAATTTGGGTATTTACTCGTCATGGAGTAGCTGTTTTAGAAAAAAATAAATTTATCTATTTTCCATCAAAAAACAAGTTCACTTTCGAGAGTGCTGCATCCACTTTTATTATTGACAAACAAAATAAAATATGGTTTTTTGAAAGTAAAAACCAACAACTAATTCGGTTTTTTAAAGGTGTGTATACCACCTTTTTTTCTGCAAAGGAGAATAATTTGTTAAAAATCAATAACCTTTCTTATGATAAAGAAAACAATCAAATCTATTTTAATGGATTTTTAAACGCCTCCAAAACTGCTTATTTTTCTTTGGATAGCAAAAGTTTAGCACTAAAAAAACACGAAACACCTTTTGTTAACATTAATCATAAAGAAAAAATTGCTATTCGTAGCAAACAGATTTCTAAAAACAAATCAATTAGTGAGTTGTATCAGTTTACTAAAAAAGATACGATTCGGTTATTTCAATCTATCACAGGTTTTAAAAATACAAAACGATTTAACGATAGTACAATTGTTTTTACCGAAGGATTAACAACTCAAAAAATGCCGTTGCACTATCTTGTAAATGGCAAACTGCAAGAAAACACAAAGTATTACAATCAGATAAACGACATTTTACAAGATAATGAAAAAAATACGTGGATTGCATCAGAAAAAGGATTGTACAAACTTACGCCTTTTAGCAATTATTCTGAAAAAGACAATATGCCAGATTATGTGTGGGCAATACAAGAAGATTCAAAAAATAAAATTTGGTTTTCTGCCTACGCAAATAATTATTTGTACTATAAAGAAAAGAACGAAATTAAAAAATACTCGAAAAAAATTGAAGGAGCAGGCTTATTTTTGGGCGCTTTAAAAACAGTAAACAATACCCTTATTTTTTCGCATAGAAATGGTTTGGTGTATTTTAACGGTCAAGACTTTAACACAAAGAAATTACCAAAAAATGCAGTTTCTTTTTCTTTATTTGAAGATGTAGAAACCTTGCAAATTTATGTGGGAACAAACGAAGGTTTGCTTACTATTAAAGACGATAAACAGTCTTTAAATAAAAAATTTTCTAGAAGTAAAATGGGAACTATTTTACAAATGGCAAAAAACAAAAAAGGAGAAATTTGGTATGTAACCAAAGACAATTTCGGGAAAATAGCTACAGAAAGCACCATTAAAAACAATCAAATTATTGGAGCTACTAGTTTGCTTTTTGATACCAATGACAACCTTTGGATTGGCGCAGAAAACGGTTTATTTTTTTATGATTACATAAAAATTACTCGTGTAGAACATCCAGAATTAACCACCATGATTTCATCGGTAATTGCTACAGACAATACACATTTTGTCTACGGTGGCTTGCGTGGAATTGGGATTTTAGATATCAATAAGTTTTACAAACAGTATAAAAATAGTTCAAAAAACACAAGGCTACTTACTACTAGTTTTGTAAATTACTACACACAATCTCACGGTTTTTTAGGAGAAGAAATTGCGCAAAATGGTATTTTTAAAGATCGTAAAGGTGCTATTTGGGTACCTACAAATAGCAATGTTGTACAATTTCATCCGAAAGATTTAAAAACAAATACCCAACCTCCTTTTACCCATATTACTTCATTTAAAAGTTCTAGCAATCATATTAATTGGCATTTTTTAAAAGATACCAATCCACAATTAAAATACAATCAAAAAAACATTCGATTTGATTTTATAGGAATTTCACATACAGCTCCAGATATGGTTACCTATAAATTTAGGCTAAAAGGCTATGCTGATTTATGGAGAAACGAAACCAAAGAACGATACGTTACATTTACTAATTTACCGCCAGGAGAATACGCTTTTGAGCTGCTAGCAAGCAATAATAATGGTGTTTGGAATCAAAAACCTGTAGTGAAAAAATTTACCATTGTTGCTGCTTTTTGGCAAACAAGTTGGTTTCAATTTGTATCGGTGTTATTATTTGCCTACCTTTTGTATGTACTAATTCATTATTTTTATCTCAGAAAAAGAAAAAAAATAGAATTAGAAAACGAGTTAAATAGGTTACAACAACAATCTATTCAGTCGCAATTATATCCGCATTTATTATTTAATGCCGTATCTGCAACTGGTTCTGTAATTTATAAGGAAAACAAAGAAAAAGCGTACGATTTTGTGGTGAAATTATCTAAATTTATGCGAAATGCTTTAAAAGATTCACAGAAATTATACAAAACCATAGATGAGGAAATGGCTTTTGTTGAAAGCTATTTACAGATTCAAAAAATACGATTTTCAGAACGGTTTGATTATCAAATTACAATTGATAAAAATGTAGATACATTGTTTAAAATTCCGCAAATGCTCATACAAACGTATGTAGAAAACGCTGTAAAACACGGATTGGAACCTTTAAAAAAAGGAGGATTGTTACAGATTTCTATATCCGAAGAAAAAAATAGGATACAAATTTCTATTGAAGACAATGGAATTGGTATTGAAAAAGCAAAAAAATCAACATTAAAAGGTACAGGTTCTGGGCTTCGAATTATGAATGAAATCTACAAACTACATAATATGAAAGGCGAAAGCACTATTTCTTATACATTAATCGATTTATACACATTAGGTAAAAAAGGAACACGTTCTGTTGTTGAAATTAAAACAAAAAAGGGATGATAAAGCAAGTTATTAAAACCATTATTATAGAAGATGAAGCAGAAGATTTAGGTTTGATGCAAAACCTCTTAAAAACACATACTGAAATAGAAATTGTTGCTACAGCAGAAGATATAGAAAACGGTGTCGCAGCAATTTCTGTGTACAAACCAGATTTAATTTTTTTAGATATTAATCTGTACGGCAGAACTTCTTTCGAAATTTTAGACATTATCAAACAGTTTAATTTACAGCCAAAAATTGTGTTTACTACTGCGTTTGACAACTATATGAGTAAAGCATTTAAATATGCCACCTTCGATTATTTACTAAAACCAATTGACCGAAAAGAGTTGGCAAACACTATAAATCGTTGTAACGACACCATGAAAGAACCTAATTTTGATGATAGTTATTCCAAATTTAAAGACAGTCAGAAAAAATTAATTTTTAATACAACCGAAGGTTTTGAAGTCATAGACCCAAAAGAAATTGTGTATTTAACAACTGTAAAAAACCAAAGTTATACCGAGTTTTACATGCGTAACGACACAAAAATTGTAGTTACCAAAGGTATAGGTGAAGTAAAAAAAATGCTGCCAGAAAAGTACTTTTATAAAATACACCGTTCTTATATTTTAAACTTAAGTTATGTAAAAAAAGTGAACCGTATTCGAGGAAATTGCTATTTAGAAGCTCAAAATAAAGATTATATTGTGCCCATTTCTAGAGATAAAGCAAAGAGTTTGAAAGAACGATTTATAGAATTATTGTAGTTAGTTTTTATAATCGTTTTGTAACACAAATCGCATCGCTTTGGCTTTTAGCAAACATTCTTCATACTCTTTTTCGGGAGTAGATTTTGCCGTAATTGCGCCACCAACCGAATACGAAACATACTTTTTCTCTTCGTTATATAAAATACTTCGGATAATTACATTGAAATCAAAATCGCCATTTGGTGTAAAATAACCAACAGTACCAGCATACAAACCTCGTTTTGTTTCTTCTAATTTTTCAATAATATTCATTGCTGATATTTTCGGAGCCCCAGTCATACTTCCCATCGGAAATGTTGTTTTTATAATATCTACTGGGTGTGTTTGCTCATCAACCACAGAAACTACCGTAGAAATTAATTGATGTACTTGTTTAAAAGAATGCACTTTACATAATTCTTCTACTTTTACGCTTCCTTTGGTTGCGGTTTTAGACAAGTCGTTTCTCACCAAATCTACAATCATAATATTTTCTGAGCGCTCTTTTTCATCTCGTAACAAATCAAAAGCGGCCTTATCATCATCTACCATACTTAAAAACCGTTTTGCAGTTCCTTTAATGGGTTGAGAAATTACTTTTTCTCCTTCTTTTTTGATATATCTTTCTGGTGATGCTGATAATACGTATTGATGTTCTAATTTTAAAAAAGCAGCAAAAGGTGGTTCTGAAATTTGATTTAAATGTCGATAAACCTCTAACGGATTAATTACCGAGTTTTCGGCATAAAACTCCTGACAAAAATTAGCTTCATAAATATCTCCTCTATGAATATGCTCTAATACTTTCTCTACTTTTTGACGATAAGCATCTTTATGAATTCTTAACTTTATTTTAATTGTATTTTCTGCTGTTGGGGTATTAGGGTGCTGAATCACTATATCTTTTATTGCTCTAAAATCCGTTTCAATTTCATCATCTACCATTTTTAAATATTGAAATTCTATTTTATTTCCGCTGATAAAAAACAGTTTTTGTGGCTGAAAAAAATATAAGTCAGCAAAATCTAACCCATCAAAATTACTCGAAGAAAGTTGTTCTACATCATTCTTTACATCATAACTTATATATCCAAAAATATAATCTTTGGTGTACGATTGGTATTCTTTTAGTTTATCAAAAGCATTGGTATAATCGGTTTTTATAGCAGTAAACTCATCCACCGCCAAAACGGTATCAAACGAACTGTATTTTTGCTGATATTTATTAGAATCTAGCCAAACTACCGTTTCAGAATGTTGTGCCCAAGCTAATAAATTTTGCTTAAAATTAGCAATAGCATCAACCGTAAAAGTTTTTTTTGTTCTTTGCATCGAATTGCAAAAATACAACTCTTTTTTACTGTTTTTGAAGGATACTTAAAGAATCGTTTTTGTTTAAAATTAACAGATGTATTTTATTTCGAATGGTAATTTTTTTTACCGTTTTTGCTTCTTTTGTTGTTAAAAAAGAAGTTTCTGAAGAGGCTGTAATTTTTGTGTTCAAATTTTGTAAAAAATAATTTTGAGAAGCATCATAACGTATCGTTTCTACTTCTGAATCATACACCGTTCCAACACCAAATATAATCGGGTTTTCGGTATTTTCATTTAATACTACAGTACTTAATGTTGGCGAAAATTGTGCTTTTTTAGGTAAATTAATAACTTCAAAACCTCCTTTTTGATTGTTTTTTAGCAATACAGAACTGAAATTATATGCTACATAATGTGTGGCGTTTTGTAAACGAGTATCTCCATATACATCATTCATCGTTGAATTAGCAAATTGTGCATATTTCGTTATTTTTTCTTTTAAAAACGGCGTTTGTTGGGTAGAGCATTCTTTACCTCTAATAGGAACTAAATTTCCTTTAAAAAGTTTACTTAAAGCAATATCAAATGAACTGTTTTTATCAAAATAATCGGCATAAATATGCAATGGTTTTTCTACTGATGGATAAAATTTATTGTTATTTCCCCAATTACCAATTATATAATCTTTAAAACCGTCATTATTTACATCTAATTGAGTAACACTTTGTTGCCAACCGTTCGATTTGTTTAAAGAAGGTAGTTTTTTTAAGGTAAATACTCCCTTTTTATTTTCAAAAACAACAATTGGCATCCACTCACCAACTACTATTAAGTCTACATCTCCATCAGCATCAATATCTGTAAACAACGCATCATTTACCATTTTTAGCGCATTAAAATCTGGCAATTTACTTTTGGTAACATTTATAAATTTTCCTTGTTTATTTTCTAATAAATAGGAAGGATGGGAAAGTGGATATTTCTTAGAAATAACTCTACTTCCTACAAATAAATCTTGATCCCCATCATTGTCAAAATCTGCCGTAGTAATTCCTTTTGTATAGGAAAGTATTTTAGGTAAGTTATTCGATTTTGCAAAGTTTCCTTTTCCTTTATTTAGATACAACCTATCTTGCAGCAATGGACTATTTTCGTCTAATTCATAACCGCCAGAACTTACATATAAATCTAAATCGCCATCGTTATCTGCATCAAAAAAGAGCGCATCTGTATCTTCAAATTCTTTTTCTTTTTGAAATAAACGTACATTATTTTTTACAAACGTTCCATTGGCTTTCTGAAGATATAAACTTGCGGAGGCTCCTTTGGCATTTCCTACAAAAAAATCATCTAAACCATCATTATTCACATCAGCAACAGCTAGTGCACTGGTAATTTCTGATTGTTTTTGTGGCAAAAGAATTTGAATATCTAAATCGTTAAATGTGTTTTCTTTGTGTTTATAATTAATACCTAAATCTGCTGGATTGACATGTGTAAAATCACCTTTTTTGTTATTTTTTACAAAGGGTACTTTTATTGATTCTTTATAAATAAGCGTGTGTCTTTTATTGATATCTATCTCTGTAAGCAGTTGCCTATTTTGCGAATCCCAATTAATAATTACACTATCTATTTTAGTAGCATTTCCTAAACCAAAATGAATTTTATGACTTACAGAAGATTGATACCCTCTACTCACCAAAGCCGTTTTAACTTGTTGATTATTTGCGGTATATAGTGTAATTTTTGCTCCAGTCCCCTTGCTATTCTGTTTATTTCCTTTTAAAGAAAAGCTTACATAATTTTTAGTAGCATGGTTTTGATAAATAGAAGCAATTTCTGATTGATTATTTACAATTAAATCTAAATCGCCATCATTATCTAAATCGGCATAAGCAGCTCCGTTAGAGTTTATTTTTTGCGTAATTCCCCACGCATCCGAAGACTTGGTAAAGGTTAAATCTTTATTGTTTTTATAGATATAATTTTGTAATTTTTCTGATGGCATCATTGCAATGGCTTGTTCTAAAGATACCTTTTTACGAGCCATAATATTTTGCCTCATTTGGTCTCTAAAATCTTGACTAGATAAATCATGATGAATACCATTGGTTATAAAAATATCTTTCCATCCATCATTATCAAAATCTGCAATTAAAGGTGCCCAAGACCAATCTGTCTTTGCTATTCCTGCCAATTGAGCAATTTCGCTAAAGGTACTGTTTTTACGATTTAGCTGTAACATATTAGACATATATTGATGATGATATCCTGCATTTACCATCATATTAAAGCTATTGGTATTCATCGCTGCCATATTTTTTTTACCTCTAATATGGTCTTCAGCCATCATGTCTAACACAATTAAATCTGGGTATAAATCGTTGTTCAAATCTTCAAAATCAGACCCCATACTGTTGTTAGAAATGTGCTTAAATATAGTAGTCGCTTTGTCAGTAAATGTGCCATTTTCATTATTGATGTACACATAATCTGGATGAAAGAAATCGTTGGCCACAAAAACATCCATCCATCCATCGTTGTTAAAATCACCAATGGTAGCAGACAGCCCCCATGCTTTATTAGCAATACCTGCAGTATTGGTAACGTTGGTAAATTTGTTACCATCGTTTCTATACAACTGGTCTGATGCGTAGTCATCAATTTTTCTATCTCTTGCTAAATCTAAAGTTACATTGTTTCTAAAATCTGGTCTGTGATTTACTAAATAGAGATCTAAATCTCCATCATTATCCATATCAAAAAAGTATGATTGGATAGAGAATCCGTAGAAATTAATACCATAAGCCGCTGCACTTTCTTTAAAAGTATTATTTTGTTGGTTGATATATAATTTATTTCTTCGTTCTAAATTATTTTGTAATGATCCCGATTTACATACATAAATATCTAACCACCCATCATTATTAATATCTACCATTGTTACACCTGTAGTCCAACCTTTTTCATCAGTAACTTTGGCTTTTTTTGTAATGTCTTTAAAAGAAAAATCACCCTCATTAAGGTACAATTTATTACTGCCTTGGTTAGATGTAAAATAAATATCTTCTAAGCCATCATTATTAATATCTCCAACAGCAACACCACCACCATTATAAATATACGGGTAATTTAAAAAGTTAAAATAAAGGTTTTCTTTGGCTGTATTTTTAAATTTAATATTTGTTTTATTACTATCTAATAACGTAAAAAGTGTTTGTTTTTTATTTATTGATTTGCTTTCTTCTGAAGAAATACAGCTATAAAAAAAGAATAAAAAAGTAGTTAGAACGAGAGAAAAACAACATTTTTTTATCATTTTAAAGTAATTTATTTTGTGTAATTTTAATTGTAGAAAGTTTCTATACAACCTCTATCTGCTAAGGTAACAAAACATTGTTTTTTATTGTTACTAAAAGTGATGTTTGATGGTTTTTTACCTATTAGGGTTATTTCTCTAATGACAATTCCTTTTGGTGACACCACTACTACACTACCTTTGCCATATCTTGTGATAAACAAATTACCATCATCATCGCAACGCATACCGTCTAATCCAAAATCTTTGAATTTTATGAATATTTTTTTATTATTAAGTGTGCCATCTTCTAAAATATCATATACCCAAACAGTACGTTGTACAGACTCGTTTACATACAATTTTTTGCCATTAGTACTCACTTCTATACCGTTTGTTGTGCCCATATTTTTTTCTAACAAAACAAATTTTTTATTTTTTATCATCCATAAATTACCTGTTTCTTCTTTCCAATTTGGGTCGCTAGCATACAATATACCTTTTGATGAAATTGCGATATCATTGGGTTGATTTAAAGTATTGTTATGTGCAAAAACAACAGCTTCTTTCGTTCCGTTTTTAATAAATAAAATAGTGTGTTTTGTATAATCTGCGATATACATATTATCTTCTTTATCAAACCTAATTCCGTTGCCGATACTCCCTTTTGGCAAAATGGTATACAAAGAAGCTTCTCCTTTATTATTTACGATACCAATAGTACCTTCTTCTTTAAAATTTACAGCATATAAATTCCCTTTACTATCTACTGCAGGTCCTTCAATTCCTGCGGTAAATCTATTTTCTTCTGTAAAGTCTCTGCTTTTTGTATCAGCCGTTTTACAAGAAAATAAAACAATACTGATTGTAAATAGAAATACTATTTTTTTTAATATCATAAGATATTATTTTAGAAATTAGACTTTTTGATATCTGTTTTTAGAAACTATTTTTTAACTCTTTTTTCAAGAAGTTCTCTGGCTATAATTAATTCTCTTCCTATTCCTTTTCCGTTTACAAAGGTTTGGGTTCTTAGCTTTAAATTACCTTTAGGTATTGCAAAAGGGGCGTTATACTTATTACCAAATTGAACAGGGTATGTATTATTTATTGTGTAATAAATTTCAGAATTTGGAATGGAATTTTCTAATTTACACATTAACTTACCCTTACTTTTATACACATGTACTATCGGATCTAAAACTGCTTTAGAAATATTAATATTAGCTGCATCAAATTTCTTAAAATGCTTTCTAGTACGTTTTATGAAATTGTCCCAATTTTTATTTTCTTTAGGGCTCCAAACAGACTCTGCTATTGCAAAAGCCCTAGGATATGTCATATAATATGCAAAAGAAAGTGTAGGGATTGCTTCTGTCCATAAATTACCTTGTCCTCCTAAAATATACTTTGAATCTACACCTTTAGGAACAGGTTCAAACTGGTATGTTTTTTCTAAACTAAGGCTTGCATATATTTTATTTTCAACTGTTTGGTCTCCTTGCATATAATCAAGATAGACATATGTTGTAGGCGACATGACTACTTTATGTTTCATTTTAGCAGCTGCGATACCTCCTTTCATCCCTCTCCAACTCATCACTGCAGCTCCATCAGTTAAGCCTCCTTCTAAAACCTCATCCCAACCTATCATTTTTTTACCTTTACTGCGGATAATTTTTTCAACACGTTTTACAAAATAACTTTGCAGTTTATGAGTATTTTTGATACCATTCTTTTTCATAAACTCTTGCACTTTACTACTTCTATCCCAATACCCATGATATGCTTCATCGCCTCCCATATGAATATAAGTACCTGGAAATAATTGAGCTATTTCTGTAAATACTTTATCAATAAATTCATATACTTTTTCGTCTGTTGGGTTTAACGTGTTTTCAATTAACATTTTAAATGTCCCATCATCAAACCATTCAGCAAATTTCCCACCTACCGAAACGTATTTTGGTTCTTTATTTACAGAAAGTTCTGGATACGCTGCTAATGCCGCCATATTGTGCCCAGGAACATCTACTTCTGGAACTATAGTAACATTTCTATCTTGCGCATATTGCACAATCTCTTTGACTTGTTCTTGTGTATAAAACCCTCCATAAGTAGCTTTTTCATCAGGTTTTGGAGCTACTCTATTTTTACCAAATTTCCCAAATCTTTCTACTCTCCACGCTCCAATTTCGGTAAGTTTAGGTAGTGACTTTATTTCAATCCTCCAACCTTCATCGTCTGTTAAATGCCAGTGTAAAACATTAAATTTATACGCTGCCATTTTATTGATATAATCTTTCACTTCATTAACAGTAAAAAAATGTCTACTTACATCTAACATCAGTCCTCTCCATTCAAAACGAGGGTAATCTATGATACTGCATCCTGCTATTTTTTTATTCTTAGCAAAAAAGAATAATTGTTTTAATGTTTGAATTCCGTTAAAAATTCCTGCAGATTTATTTGCAGAAAGTGTTATTCTATTATCCTCTACTTGTAAAGAGTACCCTTCGTTTCCTAGTTCTTTTTTTAATTTTTTATGCAAAAAAATATGTATTGCATTTTGTTTTTTCTGCTTTTTAACAACTATTATCCCTTTTTGGGATAAAAATTCACTGAATTGAGTAATGTATTTTTTTGCTTGCTTATTTTTAACTTTACAGTTAATAAAAATTTTATTTTGAAAGGTAAAAGAAGCATCCGAAGCTTTATAACTTACGGGAATAGGAATAATATTATGTTGTGAATAAACATTTTTTGTGTTTAAAAACAGGGCTACTAATAAAATAAAAAAATTGATTTTCATATCCTTTTTTTAAAATTTATTTAAAAATAATAACGTTTAAAAGCTTCCATTGCAGCATAATCTGCCATTCCTAATTGATGATATTTTTCTGCCGTTTCTCTATTTCTATCTTCAGCTCTTACCCAAAATTCTCTTGCATCATCTCCTTGAAACATCACTCCGTCTTTTTGAGATTGATGATAAAAAATTGCCAATCTCTTTTTTAATACTTGATCTGGACTCATAGGTACAGCCATTTCAATTTCATGTGACTCCCATTCAAACCAAGCTCCTCTGTACAACCAAACCCAACAATTTTTCATATATGGTTTTACTTTTAAAATTGCCAATGCCTCAAAAATAGCATCTAAACAAACTTTATGTGTACCATGTGGGTCTGCCAAATCTCCTGCTGCATATATTTGATGTGGTTTTATTTTTTCTATTAAATCTATCACAATATCAACATCATTCTTAGATAGTTTGTTCTTTTTTACCATCCCTGTTTCGTAAAAAGGTAAATCTAAAAAGTGTACGTTTTTATCAGGAACACCAATAAAACGCGTTGCTGCAATTGATTCTGCTCTTCGTATCATTCCTTTTAACTTTCTAGTTTCTGGAATATCTTTTGCGTTTGGCTGCTTGCTTTTTAATGTATCAATAATAGTATCTGACAAACTATATGTTGTATCTAATAACTTTGTTACTTCTGCAAATTTTAATGCTTCTTCATCAGAAACCGCAATATTCCCAGAGGTTTGATATGCAATATGCACTTCGTGCCCTTGCTCTACCAATCTATCAAAGGTTCCTCCCATAGAGATTACATCATCATCTGGATGCGGACTAAAAATAATGACACGTTTTTTTGCAGGCATTGTTCGTTCTGGTCTATTACTATCATCTGCATTAGGTTTTCCTCCTGGCCAACCCGTAATAGTATGCTGTAGTGCATTAAACATTTTTATATTTAATTTATACGCATTTCCTTCTTCTGCTAATAAACCTGACATACCATTGTCATTATAATCTTTATCTGTTAATTTTAAGATAGATTTTTGTTGTTTTTTACTTAACCAAAATATTGCTTTCTTTTTTAATTCTTCTGTCCATACACAAGAGGAAACTAACCAAGGTGTTTCTATTCTTGTTAATGCTGATGATGCATCTTGATCTAAAATAAAAGAAGTGTTTTTATGGCTTTGTAAGTATGTTGCTGGTATTTGAGAAGAAACCTTACCTTCAATAGTTTCTTTTATAATTTTAGCTTTGTTAATTCCCCAAGCTAATAAAACAACTCTTTTTGCATTATTAATAGTGCTAATTCCCATTGTTATAGCTTTTCTTGGAACATTTTTTATTCCTAAAAAAGCAGGAGCAGCATCTTCTCTTGTAATATGATTTAAGGTAATACTTCGTGTACCAGAATTAAGGTGAGAACCAGGTTCATTAAAGCCTACATGCCCTGTTCTTCCTATTCCTAAAAGTTGAAAATCTAAACCTCCAACAGCTTTAATTTTTAAATCATAATCAATACAATATTGGTAAATCTCATCATTTTTAATAGTACCATCTGGTATATGAATATTTTCGGGTAATATATCTATATGATTAAACAAATGTTCATGCATAAAATGATGGTAACTTTGCAAATCAGTAGGTTGCATTGGGTAGTATTCATCTAAATTAAAAGTAATAACATTAGAAAAACTCAAGCCTTCTTCTTGGTGTAGCCTAACTAATTCTTCATATACTTTTATAGGTGATGAGCCTGTTGCTAATCCTAAAACACAATGCGTGTTGTTTTTTGATTTTTCTCTAATTAAGGTTGCAATTTCATAAGCTACGGCAATAGATGCAGTATTTGAATTTTTAAATACAATATTATGGATTTTCTCAAAACGAGTTTCTTCAAATTGACCTGCTGGCTTGAATATTATTTTCTGAAATTTATTAGGCGCTACTGTTTTTTTCATTAGATGATTGATTTATAAAGTAAATATATGGAAGAGAATATTGTGTAACATATATTTTCGATAAAAGACATTGTCTTGCCTATAAAGAACAAGCGAGAATAAAATATTATTCTCGCTTGAACTAATTAACTCAAATTACATTGATATGAAAATTTAAAAATTACTTCCGGTATCCCACCATAAGCGTGTACCTCCGTTATCTGCTCCTCCTAACAAGGTAACAGCATTAACAACGTTAGATTCATTTGTAGAATGCTCACTAGTTACAAATGGTATTCTTCTAATTTGAAGATTGGTATCTATAGTACCTCCACTTTGGTTACTAACCACTGGGAAAATTTTAGGATATCCTGTACGTCTGTATTCACTCCAAGCTTCTTGTCCTTCTGGGAACATAGCAATCCATTTTTGAGTAATAATTCTTTCTAATTTTTGCTCATTGGTTGCTGCATTGTCCCAAGCAACTGTAATAGTACTCATTGCATTGATACTATTAGATGCATTTACTGGATCTACATAGTTTGCAGGTACAGATGTATTGTCTGCAACATATGCAGCTGCTCCGCCAACACCATGTTGACCAAAAGAAGTAGTTATACCCATTTCATAATGAGCCTGTGCATTTCCTGCTCCTGTCCAACCTCTTAAAGCAGCTTCTGCTTGTAAAAAATATACCTCTGCAGCAGTCATTAACTGAACTTTAGATGTTTTAACACCATCATTCATGTTAGAAAAGCCAACATAAGCAGCTTTTTGTGCCAATTCATCTGAATAACCAGGCAACAATGGCAATCCGTTACGAACACCTTTATAAGCTCCTCCGTTTGCATCTGAAGGATTAAAATAAGCTGCCATTCTATCATCACCATAACCCGATAAAATAGACTCCATAGAAGCATTCATTCTAATATCTCCCCAAGAATTATCTATTACAGATAACGGATGAGCCAATGTTCCGTTTACAAAGAATCCATCTCCATTATCAGTTATTAATCCTTCTGCTTGTGATAAAGCTTTTTCACCTTCGGTTTTTGCTTTTGCAGGATCTGCCATAGAAATTCTAATAGCCATACGCAAACGTAAAGAGTTTGCTAATTTTACCCATTTATGATAATCTCCTCCATAAGACATATCAAACGCAGCAAATCGTTGACTATTTATATCTGCAGTAAGAGCTGCAACCGCTGTATCTAAATCTGCAAAAAATGCATTATATGCTTCCTGTTGAGAATCGTATTTCCCTTTATTATCTCCTGTATCTCCAAAATTTGTATATACAATTGGCCCAAAAACATCAGACACTCTATGCATTGCTTCTACTTTTAAGATTAAAGAAACTGCATATAATGTAGGATAATCATCTTTTGTATTGTCTACAATAGATTTTACATTGTTCATTACATTACCGTATGGTACAGACCAAATAAAATTATTCCATCCTGCCACTAAAGCATAGGTGGTATTATTTGCTCCTGCTACAAAAGGTCTAGGGTTGGTCATATATCCAGAATATACATCTGCATTTAAGTTTTGTTGTAATTGGTATGACCAAGCTGGAGAGTATTGATAAATACTCTCAAAAATAGGTTTATATTTAGAGCCTACATGTTGAAAATCTACTTCTAACTGATCTTGTGTAATATTTCTGTCATTGTGATTGTATTGATCTAAATCAGCTTCACAAGAAGTAAAAATTAACACTAACATAGCTAAACATGCTATAAATTTATTTATTTTTTTCATGTTTTTAATTTTTAGAATGATAAGTTAATATTAAGTCCCATGCTTCTTGAAGAAGGCAATCCTAAAACATCAACTCCTTGTAACGCATTACCAGTACTTAAAGATACATTAGGATCATGTGGTGCTTTTTTATAGAAAAAGAAAAGATTACTACCCACTAAAGAAGCTTTTACACCACTAAAGAAAGAATTTTCTGACAGATTAAATCTATAACCAATTGCTAATTCTGCCAATCTTATATTGGTAGCACTATACACATACTCTCCAGTAAAACTATTTCTACCACCTACCATACCATAGTATTGTTGTGCTGGCAATGTAGATGCTACACCTGCTAAATTTACAACATTAACTGGCTTATTAGCAGTTTCTCTTGCAGAGTTATTACTAAATCCTTCTACAATTGCTTCTGTCATACTTACAGTTTGTCCTCCAAATTTACCATCAATTAAGAAATCTAACGTAATATTTTTATATTCGAAAGAGTTACTCCAACCCAAAGTAAAATCTGGGTTTGCGTTTCCTACTTTTGTTAATCCATCTACAAGGTTACTATCTTCCATTACTAAAGATCCATTGTCATAAATTGGCGTTCCGTTTGCGTCTTTTTTAACAACTTGAGCGTAAATATCTCCAAAAGAACCTCCTTCTACTAAATATGATCCAAAAGTATTTACTCCTTTGGGAGAAACTACAAAGTGGTCTAAATTTCCAATACCTGGTAAATTAGTGTCTAAAAGTTTTTCAATAGTGTTCGTGTTTTTCGCATAATTAACAGTTGTTGTCCACTTAAAATTATCATTTTGAATAGGAATTGCATACGCCGAAACTTCAATACCTTTATTTAAAATATCTCCAGAATTAATACCTGCAACTGTTACTCCATCTCCAGTGTCTGAAATTGGTACAGCAAAATATTGATTAATTGTATTGGTTCTATAATAACCTACATCAATTCCATATTTATTATTATTAAATTTCCATTCTGTACCAATCTCAAAAGATTTTTGTCTTTGAGGTTTTGGTGTTGTTCCTGCATATGGTCTAATTGGACTTGTTGGATTGATTCCTCCTCCAAAAAGAATAGATCTATTAGGTGCTATTGCATCAACAGCAAAACCACTACCTACTTCTGCATACGAAGCTCTTATTTTTGCAAAAGAAACATTCTCTCCTAAATCAAACGTTTTGTCTAAAATACTTGTTACTCCAATTGATGGGTAAAAGAACGAATTATTTCCTTTTGGCAAAGTAGAAGTCCAGTCATTTCTTGCTGTTACATCTACATACAATTGGTCTTTATAACCAAATGTTGCACTTGCGTAAATAGATTGCCCTCTTGTTTCAAAAGAATTTTGTGTAAACGCTACAGAAGGATTTGCATTAAAATTTTGATAAGAAAATACATTTGCAAATTGTAATCCTCCATTGGTACCAGAATCTGCTCTAAAATATTCTGTTGTAGAACGTGTTGTGCTAATACCTACAAGACCTGTTACTGTAAGATTTTCATTGATTTTAGTATTAATATTAGCCATAAAATCTGCATAATATTGAGTAAAATCATTATTTGTTGTCATATATCTACCAGTAGAAGGTGCTAAGGTAGCTTCTGTTGTTGCATAAACTTTTCTTTCGTAATTTAACAAAGACTTATCATACGTTCCTCTTGCTTGTAAAGACAACCAGTCGTTTACTGTATAATTTAAGTTTAATGATGCTATCATTTTTTTATTAGAATCATCACTTGCATTACGGTTCATAACCCAATAAGGATTCTGTTCAATATCAGAAGTTCCTCTAAACCAGCGTTGTTTCATAATATTTCTACCTGCATCATATTCTTCATATTTGGCATAGTCAGATAATTTTTCTCCAACAGACTCAAATCCATACACCCCAACTAAAGGATTAAAGTATAAACCAGAAATTGCTCTATTATGAATATTCTGCAAAGAAGCTTTTACACTTGCGTTTACCTTTAGTTTCCCTTCAAACATATTCATCGTTTCTCTAATATTAAACGTATGTTGTTTCATAGTATTGGTTGGCAAAACACCCGAAGCATTTGTATTGCTATAAGAAAAATAGGTTTGCGCTTTGTCTGTACCTCCAGATACTGAAAAAGAATTAATCACAGTAGATCCTGAACCTAAAAACGCATCAACATTACTTTGAGCTTCAGGATTAAGATCCATCATATATGCTGCTTTTTCTACGGTTAAACTCGAAGAAAAAGTTGTTTTAAATTCTCCTGACTTTCCTTTCTTGGTAGTAATCAAAATTACACCATTTAAACCTGCACTACCATATAATGCAGAAGCAGAAGCTCCTTTAAGTACTGTTAAAGATTCTATATCGTCTGGATTAATCATAGATAAAGCATCACCACCGTCTCTATTTCCCCCATTAATACTTCCAAAAGTACTAGATGGCTGTCCAGATCCAGAATTAGATAAAGGTATTCCGTCTACCACATACAATGGTTGATTGTTACCAATAGAACTATTACCTCTTAATACTACTTTTACAGAACCACCTGCTCCAGAAGCACTTTTAGAGATAGTAACACCTGCAACTTTACCAGATAAACTATTAAGAGGATTTGTTTGTTTTACTCTATTTAACTCATCTGCTTTAATGTCTTGTGCAGCATACGTTAAAGATTTTCTGGTTTTTTTAATCCCTAAAGCTGTTACTATAATTTCATCTAGCTGAGATGCGTCATCTTCTAGAATAACGTCAATTACAGAAGTATTACCTACTGTAACCATTTTAGTTTTCATTCCTAAGTAAGAGAAGCTTAATAAATCCCCTACAGATGCTTTAATAGAATAATTTCCATCAAAATCAGTCTCTACTCCTCGAGTAGATCCTTTAATAGTTACACTAACTCCTGGCAATATATCTCCATCAGATTTCGAAGTTACTTTACCAGTAATATTTTTATTTTGCCCAAAAACCATGTTCGAAAGCAAAAACAAAAAAGCGGTAACTAAAAGTATTTTAGTTTTTCTCATAAGTAAATTGTTATAATTATGTTTCGGTGAAGTTAAAAAAGTGTTAAAGATTTGAAAAATAATATATACAAACAACATAAAAATAACAACTAACAACATTATTTACTGTTTTAGAGTATTTTTTTATTTTGATAAAAAAAAACATCCTAAATTGCAACTGTTTAAAACAATAAGTCAAAAATTTATGGCATTTACTCCTGAAAAAAACAACATCCCTTTAAAGTATCATTTTCTGTTTTGGTTTTGTTATTTTACGTTTAACGTAATTAGATGGGGTAGTTATTTTGAAGATTATTGGTATTCTTTTAAATCTAATCTTGTAGAATTCCCTTTACACATACTTATTGTCTATTTTAATATCTATTATTTAATCCCTAAATTTATATTATCAAAAAAGTATAAACAATATATTTTATTTTTATTTCTTTCATTAGCAATTTTATATATGATAAGAATAAGTTTAAATTATTTATTAGTTACAAAAAACATTTGGCCAGAAGCAGCATCTAACCAACAAGCATATTCTTTTAACTACATAATTGCTGTTGTTTTAGGAGAAATTTATGTCATCTCTTTGGCTACGCTAATTAAGTTAACTGTAGATTGGGTATCTGTAAGAAAAAGAGTTGAAAGCTTACAAGAAGCTCAATTAATTACTGAGCTTAAGTTTTTAAAAGCTCAAATACAACCCCATTTTTTTTTCAACACCTTAAATAATTTATATGCCTTAACCTTAGAAAAATCTAACAATGCACCCGATGTTGTTTTAAAGCTTTCTGAAATGATGGAATATGTACTATATGGGGTAAAAGACTCTAAAATAAGATTGTTAAATGAAATTAAATATATTCAAAACTATATTGATTTAGAAAAATTGAGATATGGAGATAAAGTGCAAGTAAAAATAAATTTACAAGGAAATATTGAAAATGTATTTGTTCCTCCATTACTTTTTTTACCCTTTATAGAAAATTGCTTTAAGCATGGTACTATAGATAATACAAACCTTAAAATTATTATTGATCTTAAAAATGTAGAAGGAAAAAAATTAATCTTTAAAGTATCTAACAACTATAACCAATATAGTAATAATGTAAGAATACATGGTATTGGAAACACAAATGTAAGAAGAAGACTTGAACTTTTATTCAAAGATAACTTTAGCTTAGAAACTAAAGTAAAAAAAGAAAACTATGTTGTAAAATTAATCATTCCACTATAAATTTTTATTTCTTTTATAAAAAAAATCATTAAAAATCAGTACTTTTACTCCTACTATAGATTACTTATTTATGAAAATAAAGTGCATTATTATAGATGACGAGCCACTTGCTATAAAAGTGGTTGAAAATCATTTAAAAGAATTTCAAAATTTTGAGATAATAGACACATTTAACAATCCAATAGAAGCTTTATCATTATTAGAAGCTCAACTTATTGATGTTATTTTTTTAGATATTAATATGTCTAAAATGAATGGTTTAGACTTTTTAAGAAATATGTCCTTAAAAACAAACGTAGTAATTACTACAGCATATAGAGAATTTGCCGTAGAAAGTTTTGATTTAGACGTATTAGATTATTTGGTAAAACCCATCCCTTTTAATCGCTTTTTAAAGACTATAAATAAAATTACCCAACAAATACATTTTCAAAAAACTGATAGCAAAAATAAATTTCTTGATGAAAATTCTTTTATTTTTTTAAAATCAGATAAAAAACTAATCAAAATTAAATTCGATGAGATTTTTTATATAGAAAGCTTAAAAGATTACATTAAAGTGATTACAAAAACCGATAATTATCTTGTACATAAATCACTAACAAGCATTACCGAAGAACTACCTTCAAAACAATTTCTTCGAATTCATAGATCTTTTACTATCGCTTTAGATAAAATTAAATCTATTGAAGGAAACTCTGTAGAAATAAATAAAACAAGAATTCCTATTGGTAGAAAATATATTAATCACACCAAAAAAATTATCCTAAACATTGAGTAACAACCTCTTTCATTTCTTCAAAAACCAACTCCATTTCTTCAATTAATTGCAACTGATTTTTTACTCTATCTAAATTATGAAGCGGATATGCTGTTTTATAATAAGTATCATTATTTAAAAAATCTGTTAACATTCTAAGCGCCATAATAAACGTTATTGCTTTTGCGCTTAGCGGCAAATATTGCGCTTCAAAGTTTGAAATACTGTTACTTACTTCAGATAAAAAACCCTTTGTAAAGGATTCAAAATAAGAAAGATTGAATTTTACTTTTGACAAATCCGTTTCATCCTCTTTTGCAGTAGTGCAAATAGTTCTTATAGCATCACCAAAATCATAATGAATAATTCCTGGCATTACAGTATCTAAATCGATAACACACAGGCCTTTATTGTTCTGTGTAAAAAGTGCATTTGAAACCTTTGTATCGTTATGAGTAACAATCAATCTTATTTTTCCCGATTTTTTTAGCTGATGTAAAATCAACATTTCTTCTCGTAAACTCTCAACACGTTTTAGCTGATTTTTCGCCAATTCTTTCCGCTCTTCGGATGCTGTTTTTAGCGCTTCATCAAACTGCCAAAAACGGAATTCCATATTATGAAAATCTGGAATCGTTTCAATTAACTGAGTGGCATCAAAATTTGCAGTAGCATTTAAAAAATCTCCAAAAAGCTTTCCTGCCTCAAAAGCAATTTCTGTATTTGGCACAACATCAAAAGTAATGCTATCCTCTAAAAAAATCATTAAATTCCAATAATCCCCCTTTGTATCTTGGTAATAATAATTGCCATTTTTGGCAGCAATAAAATCGAGTGAAGCATAAGAAGAAGTTGTTTTTAAATGAGCACTTACTTTTACTTTATTAGCGGTTAAACCTACAATATCCTTAAAAACAGCATGATTTAGTTGTTGTAAAACATAAAAAGGCTTTTGTGTCGTTTCAATTAAATAGGTATTATTAATATGCCCAGAAACAAGCTCTTTATAACTTACAAACTCTGAAGTTATTTCAAATTGACAAAATGTATTTTTTATTTTTTCTAAACTCATTTTACCAAAGGTTTTTAGGATATTCTTTATTCTCTTTTAAAAATGCCATTTCTTTAGCTACAAACTCTTTATCTTCTTTGTAGGTTACTCCCAGCCATTTATCTTTATTTTTAATCACTTTTACGGTTGCTTTTTTGTTTTTAATAAGTAAATCAATCACAGACGGAATAAAAAATTCTTTTGTAGGATGTGTACTGTTTTCTTTTAAAAAAGTCTCAAATTGCATTTCTAAAAACGGAAATAATTCTGATGTAAATCCCCAAAAATTCATAGAAACAATGGTGTTTTCATCAATTTTTACCTGATTATCATCATCATCTATATAAAAAAGGATATCATTTACTTTTTCAATACTGGTTCTTTCAATAATTTTTTCTAAAAATGCTCCATCGTCTAAAAAACACTGTCCTCTAGAAACTGTTCCAAACTCAGAAATGGTATTTTTTAATAAATAACCCCCTAAATAAAAACGAGTATTCTTTTTAGATTTTTTTTGAAGTTGCTTTGCCATTTTCTTAAAACTACCCTTTCCATAATAATCATCTGCATTAATAACTACAAAATCCTTATCAACTACATCTTTTACCATTAAAAGGGCATGTGCAGTACCCCAAGGTTTTTTTCTGTCTTTATTAATATACGCATTCGGAATTGCATCTAATTCTTGAAACACATAAATAACCTCTATTTTATTTTTTAATTTCGCATCAAACACTGCCTTAAATTCTACTTCAAAACTTTTTCTGATGATAAAGACTATTTTAGTAAAACCAGCCTCAATCGCATCATAGATAGAAAAATCTATAATCGTATCATTCTCAGATGTCATTACATCTAATTGCTTTAAACCACCATATCTACTACCCATTCCGGCAGCTAAAATGACTAATGAAAGTTCTTTTTTCAAAATAAATTATAATTTTTAATCCAATGCCTGCCAAGGTAACTTATAAAATTAGAACAGAAAATATATTTCTATGAATAGCAAATTAAATAGTTTGTTTGACATACATTTTTGGTTGATGGTAGAAATAATTTTAAAAATAAAAAAATAATTTAGTAAATTCACACACTTTAAATTAACAATAAACTTACTAAAACATGTCTCAGACTCAGCAAAATAAAAGTATGACAATCCCAATAGCAATTATTGCAGGGTTATTTTTTATCTTCGGATTTGTAACTTGGATCAACGGAGCCTTAATTCCGTTTATGAAGACCATTAACGAACTAACCGATGCGCAATCTTATCTAGTTGCCTCGGCATCGTACATTTCTTTTGTTGTCATGGCATTACCTGCCTCTTGGGTAATCGGAAAAATTGGTTATAAAAAAGGAATGTCTTTAGGACTAATAGTAATGGCAATTGGTGCATTGATTTTTATACCTGCAGCAAATGCAAGAACCTACTGGATTTTCTTAGCAGGAATTTTTGTACAAGGAATAGGAATGACTTTGTTGCAAACAGCATCAAACCCATACATTACTATTTTAGGACCTATAGAAAGTGCCGCAAAACGAATTTCTATCATGGGAATTTCTAATAAAGTTGCCGGAGCTTTAGGCTCCCTTATTTTCGGAGCAATTTTATTATCAGGCATTGATGAAATTAAAGACAAATTAACCACCGTAACAGGTGCAGAAAAAGAACAATTACTTAACACAATGGCAGATAGTGTTATTACACCGTATCTTGTAATGGCAATAGTATTATTTGTATTAGGAATTTTAATAAGAAACGCACCTTTACCTCATGTAGAAGCGGTCGAAGAAGAAATAAAAGAAGGAGAAACAGCAAAAACTAGTATTTTTCAATTTCCACATTTATGGCTAGGTGTATTAGCTTTGTTTGTATATGTTGGTGCAGAAGTTATTGCTGGAGACACTATTATTTCCTACGGAATTTCCTTAGGAATTCCCGGAGCAGACGCAAAATTCTTTACCACATTTACCTTAATGGCAATGGTAGGAACTTACGCCTTAGGTGTTGTATTAATACCTAAATACATTAACCAAACTACCGCTTTAAAAATCAGTGCTATTTTAGGAATAGTTTTTACAACAGCAATCATATTTACTACAGGTTTTACATCCGTATTATTTGTTGCCGCTTTAGGAATTGCAAATGCCTTAGTTTGGCCAGCAATTTGGCCATTAACACTCGAAGGATTAGGTAAATTTACAAAAACAGCTTCTGCCCTATTAATTATGGCAATTGCTGGTGGAGCCATTATCCCGCCATTATATGGAAGATTGGTTGATAGCAAAAAAGCAGAATTAATTGCACAAGGAATTAGTGAAATTACTGCGTCTGCAGATGCTGCAACAGGGAGTTATTGGATTTTATTTCCTTGTTATATTCTAATTTTATACTATGCCATTTCAGGTCATAAATTAGGATTGAAGAAATAATTATTTATTTTGAAAAACAGAGTTGAATCGATTGATGTATTAAGAGGAGTTACTATTATTGCCATGATTTTGGTAAACAACCCTGGTAATTGGTCACATATTTATGCGCCTTTACGGCATGCAGATTGGCACGGTTATACACCAACAGATTTAATTTTTCCATTCTTTTTATTTATCGTTGGGGTTTCAATTTCATTTGCGTACAATAACAAAATCGGAAATTTCATCACCTATAAAAAGATATTTATCAGAAGCTTAAAACTGATTGGTTTAGGTTTGTTTTTAGGATGGTTTTTACCCTATTTCCCTTTTTTTAAACCTTTTGATCAAGTACGTTTCCCTGGCGTTTTACAAAGAATCGGAATTGTGTTTTTTGTCGCAGCTATTTTAAACTTACATTTTAATTGGAAAATATTAACAGGAATAGTAATCACGCTCCTTGTTGGCTATTTCCTTTGGATGGGCTTTGTGCCTTTACCAAACGGCGATTTACCAACTTTTAATAGAGCACCAAACAATTGGGCGAACTACATAGATGTACACGTTTTAAAAAACCATACGTGGAAAAAAGATTATGACCCAGAAGGATTATTAAGTACATTACCTGCAATTGCCACCACTTTAATTGGCGTTTTAATTGGTAAAATATTATTATTTCAATATCATTTAAAAACTATAAAATTATTTATTATAGGTGTTTTTTTGTTGGTTTTTGGATACGTGTGGAATCTTTGGTTTCCAATAAACAAAGCTATTTGGTCTAGTAGTTTTGTATTAATTACTGCAGGTTGGGCATCTATTTTAATAAGTATATTGTATTTTCTAATTGATAAAAAAGGTATTACTTTTGGTACTATCTTTAAATATGTAGGCTCAAATGCAATTCTTATCTTTTTTATGTCGGGGTTTATTGCCAAAAGTTTTTATTTGATAAAAATATCAGAAAAAACATCTATTCATAGTTGGCTGTATAAAAACATTTATACAAATTTTATTTATTCAGATAAACTCGCTTCATTTTGCTACGCAATAACTGTAGTAAGTTTTTATTGTATTATTAGTTATGTATTATACAAAAAGAAAATTTTTATAAAAGTGTAGCAAGAAGTTATATTATAAAATTACAGGAAAATTTTATACCCCTAAAATATTTTCATATTTTCAACCTGACAGGTCGATCTAAAATAAGTGAGGGTGTGACTCTAAATCACACCCTCACTCTGTATATTTTCACTTTAAAAACTAGGCATTCAACGGTTTCCCATCCCAAGCTCCTTTTGCAGCTTCTTTTATCGCCTCAGAATACGTTGGATGTCCATGACAAATTCTTGCCAAATCTTCTGCCGATGCTCTATATTCCATCGCAACTGCAGCTTCCATAATTAAATCTGCCGCTCTTGCACCTACAATATGAACTCCTAAAATTTCATCCGTAGTTTTATCAGCTAAAATCTTTACAAATCCGTCTAAATCTCCACTTGCTCTAGACCTACCTAAGGCACGCATTGAAAATTTACCCACTTTATAATCAACCGAAGCCTCTTTTAATTCTTGCTCTGTTTTACCAACAGCAGCTACTTCTGGCCAAGTATATACTACGCCAGGAATTAAATTATAATCGATATGAGGTTTTTGACCCGCAATAAACTCTGCTACAGCAACTGCCTCTTCTTCTGCCTTATGTGCCAACATTGCACCTTCAATTACATCGCCAATAGCATAAATATTAGAAGCACTTGTTTGTAAATGCTCATTCACTTCAACTTGATTTCTAGCATTTAATTTTACATTCGCCTTTTCTAAATCTAATCCTTCAGTATAAGGTTTTCTTCCTACAGCAACCAAACAATAATCACCCGTAAATATCACTTCCTTCCCTTTTTTATCAGTAGCTGTTACAATAACCTCATCTCCTTTTCTTTCTACGGATGAAACGCCGTGACCAACTGCCAACTTCATTTTTTGTTTCTTCAATACTTTTTGTAACTCTTTAGAAACATCAGCATCCATGGTTGGTGTAATTTTAGGAGCATACTCAATTACAGTAACCTCTGCACCTAAACGTTTATATACAGATCCTAATTCTAAACCAATAACACCACCACCAATTACCAATAAGTGTTTCGGAATTTCTTTTAAATTCAATGCCTCTGTAGAGGTTATTACACGCTCTTTATCTAGTTTTATAAATGGTAAAGTTGATGGTTTTGATCCTGTAGCAATAATTGTATTTATCGCTTCAATTACTTCTGACGAACCATCTTTTTTAGTGATTTTAACATGCGTAGCATCTACAAAAGAACCTAGTCCTTCGTACATATCTACTTTGTTTTTATCCATTAAAAATTTAATTCCACCAGTAGTTTGCTCTACAACAGTATTTTTACGCGCTACCATTTTGGTAAAATCTACCGTTGGGTTTTCTACAGTAATCCCATGAGTATCAAAATGATGCACTGCATCGTAATAATGGTGAGAAGAGTCTAATAATGCTTTAGACGGGATACACCCAACATTTAAACAAGTTCCACCAAGTGTTGCATATTTTTCTATAATGGCAACTTTTTTCCCTAATTGCGATGCTCTAACTGCGGCAATATATCCTCCAGGTCCAGAACCGATAACAATGATGTCGTATTTCATTTTACTTTTAGTTTTAAAGAAAACAAAAATACATATTATTGTTGATTTTTAGACGTAGCTTAGTATTTTTGTTATTTAAACCATTTAATATATAAAATGATGAGAAAACAGTTTTTAAAATATATCGTAGTACCCTTAGTTATTTTATTTGTAGCCATCCAGTTTTTTCATCCCGATAAAAATGAAGGAGAAATGAAACTTGTTCCTTTTTTGGCAGATACCAATGCTTCTTCTGAAGTTGGTAACATCATAAAAAATGCTTGTGCAGATTGTCATACAAACAGCACAAAATATCCTTGGTATAGTAAAATTGCACCCATAAGCTTTAAAATGGCAGCACATGTTATTGAAGGAAAAGAAGAACTTAATTTCTCTGAATGGCAATCGTATTCTGTAAAGAAAAAAGACCATAAGTTAGAGGAAATTATAGAAGTTTTAGACGAAAAAGAAATGCCTTTAAAATCGTATTTATTAATGCACAACGAAGCAAGATTAAGCAATGAGCAAGTAAAAATGATAAAAAATTGGGCAACCACAAAAAGAAAAGCATACCAACAAAGGCTTAAATAATTGCAACACACTATATTAATTATTGGTACCGTTTGGGTAGAACCCAATTCTTCTGCTGCTGGCAGTAGAATGTTGCAACTTATTGAACTTTTTTTAAATCAAAACTATAAAATTACATTTGCTAGTACTGCTGCTAAAAATGATAATTCTGTTGATTTATCTTCTTTACAAATTAATGAAGCTTCTGTTGAATTAAACAATGCTTCTTTTGATGAGTTTGTTAAAAAACTGAATCCAACCATTGTACTTTTTGATCGATTTATTACCGAAGAACAATTCGGTTGGCGAGTTACAGAAAACTGCCCAAAAGCACTTAGAATTTTAGATACCGAAGATTTGCATTCACTAAGAAAAACAAGACATGAAGCATTAAAGAAAGGAATTGATTTTTCTTTTGATAATTTGTTAACTACTGATATTGCAAAACGCGAAATCGCAGCTATTTTACGTTGTGATTTGTCTTTAATTATCTCTTCTTTTGAAATGAATTTACTTCAAAATATCTTTAAAATTGATAAAAACATCCTCTATTATTTACCTTTTTTACTAGAAAAAATTGACGTAAAAACTACTAATAATTGGCAACCTTTCGAAGAACGAAATCATTTTGTAACTATCGGTAATTTTTTACACAAACCCAATGTCGATGCTGTTTTACAATTAAAAAAGAACATCTGGAAAAATATCAGAAAAGAATTGCCGACTGCCGAATTGCATATTTACGGTGCGTACCTAACACAGCAAATTGTAGAATTGCACAACAAAAAAGAAGGCTTCTTAGTAAAAGGGTTTGCTAAAAACGCACAAGATGTAGTACAAAACGCCAAAGTAGTATTAGCACCCATACGGTTTGGCGCAGGAATAAAAGGAAAATTGACCGAAGCAATGGTTTGTGGCACACCAAGTGTTACTACAGAAATCGGAGCAGAAGGAATGCATAAAAACCTAGATTGGAATGGTTTTATTGAGGATGATTTTAAACAATTTATTCAGAAAGCAATTGAGCTCTATACCAACAAACCTGTTTGGAAAGCATCGCAAAAAAATGGTATAGAAATCATCAATAAAATCTATGACAAAGAGACCTTGAGTATGCCTTTTATCCGAAGAATAGCAGATATTCAGCAAAACTTAACTCATCATAGATTCCAAAATTTTATTGGTGGCTTATTACAACATCAAACATTACAAGCTACAAAATACATGAGTAAATGGATTGAGGCAAAAAATAGTACGAAGTAAAAACTTTACTTTCTCCATTTTTTAGCCTAACTTAGCTAAAATATTTTCTTATACTATTAAAATAAGAACGATCTCCCAACTACCTGAATAAAATGTTAATACTCACGAAATCTCCCAAATTCAACGCCATACAGAAACCCATACTCCGTATAAAAAACTTAAAATACCTGTTTTTTATATTGATAATTATTTTATCTTCTTGCAATCGGAACTTCAGTCATTTATTAAAAGAAAAGAACAAACACAATCTTACCACAGTAAATGAATTAAGGAACAAAACATATAGTAAAAAAATTGAAGATTTTTATGATAGTGGAAAACAAGGGACTTTTGTAGGAAAAGCAGATGTAAAAATATATTATCGAATATTTGAACAAAAGAATACAGAAAAAGTAATTTTAATTTCTTCTGGAAGAACAGAAGCTGCCATAAAATACAAAGAACTTATTTTTGATTTTTTTAATAATGGTTATTCGATTTACATTCACGATCATCGAGGACAAGGTTTATCTGATAGAATGACCAAAGATTCTGAAATGGGCTACATAGATTCTTTTCAGTTTTATATTGATGACATGAAATTTTTCTACGATAATTATTTAAAATCTAAAAATTACAAAAAAACTTATCTCTTAGCTCATTCAATGGGTGGGGCTATTGGAATGACATATCTAGAACAAAACCCTCATGATTTTAATGCTGCAGCATTCTCATCTCCAATGTTGGGTTTTAAACCAGCTATTTGTACTATTGTTAGAGTTCTTGAAGGCTCAAACCCAAAATATGTACTAGGTCAGTCGGGGTATAAAGATGATAAAACTACTTTTAAAGGAAATACTTTAACAGGTTCTAAATTGAGGTATGATAGAATGATTGATGCTTTTGCTAAAGAACCTAAAGCAAAACTAGGAGGAGCAACTTATCATTGGGTTCATAAATCGTGTCAACAATTTGATTATATATTTAATAATATTGATAAAATCAAAACACCTTTTATTCTTTTTTCTGCAGAAAACGAACAAATTGTATATCCATATGCACACCAAAAATTCATCAATAAAGCAAAAAAACTAGGGAAAAATTACAAAGCTTATGAGGTTGAAAATGCACAACATGAATTACTAATTGAAAAAGACGAGCAACGTATAGAAACCATTAATGAAATTTTGAATTATTATTCAAAATATTAGTTAGAAAAATCATAAATACCTGTTATGGAGAAATCCGAAAAGCCTTACGAGTAGGAATCATAAAAAATAATTATCATGAACAATTACCAAAGAATTACACCGCGTAAACCAAAAGGAATTGAAAATAAAAAAGCCTTTTTAATTGGCTCAGGAATCGCATCATTAGCCGCAGCAGAGTATTTAATGCGTGACGGACATATGAAAGGAAACCAAATTACTATCTTCGAACAAGCTAGTATGTCTGGTGGTGCAATGGATGGAGCAGGAAATCCTGAAAACGGATTTATTGTACGTGGTGGTAGAGAAATGGAAGAACATTATGAGTGTTTATGGGACCTGTATGCCGAAGTGCCGTCTATGGAAGAAGAAGGAAGAACTGTATTAGAAGAGTTTAAAGAATTAAACGACGCTGATCCTAATTTTTCTAACGTAAGAGCAATTTCAAATAGAGGAGAAAAATATCGGAAAACAGATTTAGGTTTAAGTGAGGAAAATTCAAAGGAATTAACAAAATTATTACTTACAAAAGAAGAAGATTTAGGAGCGCAGTCTGTTGCTGATTACTTCGATGCATCTTTCTTAGAAACTGATATGTGGTTATATTGGAGAAGTATGTTTGCTTTTGAGCCATGGCATTCTGTTTTAGAAATGAAAAGATATATGCAACGTTTTATTCATTTAATGCCAGGAATGAGTACGATGAGAAATTTGTTGTTTACCAAATACAACCAATACGATTCATTAATTCTTCCTTTAAAAAATTTATTAAAATCAAAAGGAGTTAAATTTCAATTTGATACCACTGTCACAGATTTAGATATTAATATTAATGCTGGTAAAAAAACGGTAACTGGTATACATATCATTCAAAATGAGAAAAATCAGGTAATAAACATAACTGCTAACGATTTTGTATTCTTTACAAATGGATCTATGACAGAAAACTCTACCCTTGGAGATATGGATAATGCCCCTATTACTGATAGAAGCAAAGGTGCCGTTTGGAAATTATGGAAAAATATTGCAGCAAAAGATGCCGCTTTTGGTAAGCCAGAAGTATTTTGTAGTGATATTGATAAAACAAAATGGGAATCATATACCATTACAGCAAATGGAACTAAAATGCGTAAATTATTAGAAGATTTTGCTGAGCGTAAGTTTTTACCGCACAAAACTGCTACGGGAGGAATTATTACAGTAAGAGACTCTAATTGGTTATTAAGCGTAACGGTTAATAGACAACCTCAGTTTAAAAACCAGCCTGATGATTGCACAGTTGCTTGGGCATATGCGTTATTTCCAGATAATAAAGGGGATTTTATTGACAAGAAAATGAGTGAATGTTCTGGTAGAGAATTATTACAAGAATTATTATATCATTTAGGTATTGATAAAAACGATATGCAAGAGTATATTGATGAATGTATCGTTATTCCTGCAATGATGCCTTATATAACAAGTCAGTTTATGCCTAGAGTTAAAGGTGATAGACCTGAAGTAATACCAGAAGGTAGTGAAAATCTAGCCTTTTTAGGTCAATTCTGTGAAATAAAAGACGATTGTGTATTTACTGTAGAATACTCTGTGCGTTCTGCTATTATGGCTGTTTATCACTTCCTAGATATTAAAGACAAGAAGGTTCCAGAAATTTATGCAAGTCAATATGATATCCGTGCTTTATCTGCTGCAACTAAAGCTATGAAAAGTGATCATGAAGGTGTAGTGAAAAAAATTATAGAAGCTGTAATTAAGAAAAAATTAGCCAACACAACTTTTGAAGATTTAGTGTAAATTATTTTAGAAAAGTCCTTTTGTAATTACAAAATGACTTTTCTTGTATCTTCACTTCAGAGCCAAACTACATTTAGCAAAGCGTTTCTATAAAAAATGTGTAAAATAATGATAAAAAAAATACTCTTATTTAGTTTCTTTAGTGCCTTTTATTTTAGTTCTTTAGTAGCTCAAAATAATTTAAGTAAAATCGAAATTGACCTTATCAATCGAAGTTTAGAAAAAAGTTATGCTTTAAAAAAATCGATTCACGAAATTTCTATCGATAGTATTGAAAAAAAAACCATCCTTCAAAACTTTATTCCAACTGTAGAACTTGATGCAATTTATGGTTATGGAGCTAGTAAAATAAATATCGATATTCCTACTATTCAACTTCCTATTACAGGAATTGAATTATTTAAAGGAAAATCTAGGTTTGATGCTCAATCCCAAATTTTCAACGCCAATTTAACCGTTAAAACATTGCTATTTTCTGGAATGCAAGTAACTTATGGTTCAAAAGCTTTTGAAGAAAAAATTAAAGCAAAAAACTTTATGCTCAAAGCAAAAAAAGCAGATATCATAAAAGATATGATTGATACTTTTGATAAAATTAAATTACTACATAAGGCCGAAAATGTTATTATAGCTAGTGAACAAAGATTAACAAAAGAAAAAGAAAGAGTTAAAACTGCTATAAAAAATGGTTTGGCAATTCCCTACGATCGCCAAAAAATTACAGCAGCCGAATTAAACTTAGCTTCTAAAAAAGTAGAACTATACGGTAATCTAAATTTACTATACCTAAAACTTTCGATACTTACCAATGTAGATGTTGCCACACTAAAAAAATATCATTTTGTATTAAAACCTTGGCTGCTTCAAAACGATACGAATACCTACCAAAATCGCCCAGAATTAAAAGCTTTAAATGCCTCTATCAATGCATACGATTATAAATTAAAAATGAATCGAAATGCATTTTTACCTAAATTTCAAGCCCTCGCAACCTTATCGTATGCCAATTTATTTAATGCGAGTTTAAAAACACCTTACGCTTTACCTAGTGGTGAAAATGTAAATTTGAAGTTGAATGAATTTGAAGCATTTCCTTCTTATTTTCTTGGTATTGGCATGCATTGGGATATTTTTAGTGGGCTAAAAAATTCTAATAAAATTAATCAAACTACTATTGAAAAAAATATAGCCAAAGAGAGAAAAGCAGATGCCAAAGAAAAGCTAGAACTCTTTGCTAAAAAAGTTCTAGTAGATTTTGATGTTAAAAATCAGCAGTTATTATTTAAGAAACAAGAAAAAGAGGTAGCTTTTAATACACTAAATTTGGCTGTAAAAAGCTATCACGAAGGGCTTATTTCTATCAATGATAGATTAGAAGCCGAAACCGATTACCAAGATGCAGTTCTTAACTATTATAAATTGATTACGCAACAACGAATGGCGGCAGTAGAATTACTCATCTCAACCGGAAGTTTACAAGTAAAAAACTTGAAAAATTAGAAACTATTTTATTATGAAAAACAAAAAACAAATCCTCATATTAATAATTCCTGTATTGATTATTGTTATAGGAATTATCCTATTACTATCGCTAAAACCAAATGAAAATGACAATCGTGTTTTTGTAGGGTTATTTGAAACTACCGAAATTCGTGTCGCTTCTGAAATACCAGGGCGTATTGAAACTATCTACGTTAAACTAGGTAATAAAGTTGAAAAAGGACAACTATTAGCAACCATTGAAAGTGATATCTTAGATGCTAAAATTCAGCAAGCTCAAGGAATGTTTGATGCAGCTAAATCAATAAACGATAAAGCAAATTTTGGTGCAAGAAATCAAATAGTATTTGCTGCTAAAAATAAATATAAAATGGCTCAAAGTCAATATATTTTTGCTGAAAAATCTTATAAGAGATTACAAAAAATGTCTAAAGACAGTCTAATTTCACAGCAAAAAATGGATGAAATCACCTTTAAACGAGATGCTTCATTTGACCAAATGAGTGCGGCAAAATCTATCTTTGAAATGGCTCAAGAAGGCGCCAGAATTGAAGATAAAAAAGCTAGTAAAGGGCAAATGAATGCTGCAGGCGGATTAGTAAGTGAAGCGAAAGCCTATTATAAAGAGTTAGAAATTTACGCACCTGTTTCTGGAGAAATTTCTTCAAAATTAGCTGAAGAAAGTGAAGTGATGCCTGCGGGTTATCCCATATTTACAATTCAAAAACTAGAAGATATTCATGCGGTGATTCATATTAGAGAAGATTTTTTAAAGAACTTTAAAATGGGAACAGAAATTTCAGGTAGGTTACCTGCTTTTGATAATGATTCCTACAAGTTTAAAGTAACATATATTGCACCAATGGCAGATTTTGCTGATTGGATTCCCACAGCAGACAAAGGTCGTTTGGATATGAAAACTTTTGAGATTCACCTAAGCCCAATATCAAAAATTGAAAACTTAAGACCAGGAATGAGTATCAATATCGAACTTTGAAAATGATACTACAAATAGTAATTCGGGAGCTAATCCGACTTAAAAAAAGACCCGCTGCTTGGGTTTTATTGTTAGTAATCCCTATTGGTGTTTTCTTTTATTTAGGTGCTATCTACGAAGAAGGTGCTATCGAAAAAGTGAATATTGCTGTATTGGATTTGGATCATTCTGAACTTAGCAGAAAAGTAATTCAGAGTGTAGAAGCTACCCCAAAATTAAACATTGTTAAGTTTTTAAACTCCAACGACAATATTGACAAAGTGTTTCTCAATTACCCAAATATCAAAGGGTTTTATGTGATTCCGAAAAATTTTCAAAAGAATATCTATTCCGGAAAACAAGAAAATTTATTAGTATACACCAATTCTTCTAATATCATTTACGGAAATTTAATCTATAAAGAAGCCGCTACTTTTATCAACACAATGTCTGCCGGCATCAATTTAAATACATTTAAACTTCATGGAATTCCACACGAAAAAGCATTAAAAATGGTAATGCCAATCAAGGTGATTACGAAGCCTCTTTACAATTCGTACTACAATTATTTATATTATTTAATTCCAGGATTGACAACGGTTTTATTACAAATGATTGTCTTTTTTTTAGCTGCACGATCAATCAATTCTGAATATACCAATCAAACTTACAATGAACTTTTAACACTTACTAACCAAAGTATTTTTAAAATTATTTTCGGAAAATTACTCACTTATACTCTAATAGGTTTTGTATTGGCAATTTTTATTTTTTCAGTAGTGCACCCACTTTTGGGAGTTCCTACAAGTAAGAGTACACTACCATTTTTATGGGTGGTTTTAGTATTTGTAATGGCAAATGCAATGTTAGGAATTATGGTTTCTACTATCTTTAAAAATGAAGCTATTGCAATGGATATTTCATTTGTTTATAACTCACCAGCATTTGTATTTAGTGGCTTTACCTTCCCTATTATGGCAATGCCTCCTCTTAGTGCTTGGTATGCACAATTAATACCTTATACCCATTTTTTAAATGCATTTATAAAAGGTATAGAGATGAGTACACCATTTTCTTTTTTAGTACAACCCATAATAAATCTGTTGTTTTTCTTTTTACTGGGCTATATCGTAACGACTAGTATTCTTATATTTCGGAATAAAAAAATGGCTGTATGAAAAAATGGTTCTCTATATTAAAAAATGAACTTTCTTTAATTTTTAAAGACAAAAGTATCTTACTTACTTGTCTAGTAGCACCTATAATTTATGCGTTTTTTATTGGATCTATTTATTCAGAAAAAGAAGTTTCTGAAATTCCAATTGCTATCGTAGATTTTGACCATTCTAATTTATCTAGAAAAGTTTCTCAATGGATAAATACTTCTGAAAAAATTTCTATAGAAGGGCACTATTCTTCTTTAGAAGATGCAATTTTTCGGTTTAATAATTTAGAAGTTCAGGGTATTGTTATTCTTCCAAAAGGGTTTCAAAAAAAGACAATGAATTTAGAGGGAGCTTATGTAGAGCTAATTTTAAACAATACTAAATTTTTAACTTCCAATGAAATCAATAAATCGGTTCAAAAGGTCATATTAACGGTTGCTGGCGGAGTTAGAATGCAATATTTTATCAGTAATAAAATTCCTGTAGAAATTGCGAAACAACAAGCACAACCCATAATGCCTGTTATAAAATCTATTTACAATGCTACCAATAATTATGGAGATTATTTATTGCCAATTTTATTAATTTTAATATTACAACAAACTTTAATTATTGGCTTTGGACAAAGTGTAGTACATGAATTTAAACACGGAATACTACAAAATCTAAACAACTTTTCATTTTTTGGGTTTGTAAAAGTTATTTCAGCAAAAAGCTTTTACTATTTATTATTATATACCTCTTACTTTTTTGTTTTTTATAAATTGATTTTTCCACATTTCTCATTGAGTTTTAACGGTTCTATCTTTTTGCATTTGCTATTAAGTTTATTATTTATAAGTGTGGTTATTATATACACAGTTTTATTTGCTTCTTTCTTTAAAACCAGCATTGGTTGGACAGAAATTTTGGCGTTCTCTACCTATCCGTTATTCTTAGTCTCTGGTTATTCGTGGCCTATTGATGCGATGCCAAAAGGATTACAAATGTTTGCAAATTTATTACCATCTACACCCTATTTTAAGATATTTAACTCCTTAGCTACAGAAGGAGCTAAACTCGATAACATAGTCAATGGATTTTCACATTTACTCGTATTATTTTTAGTCGGATACATGTTGCTGTATGTAAGATTTCGGTTTATTAAAAAAAGACAAACTTAATTAGTAATAGTACAATTCGAAGTTATAAAGAGTAAATATCAAACCTATGCTATCAAAATTCTTTATAAAAGATAAACTATTTCGATAATCCTTCCTCTGTTTTACAAACTTAAATTCTTTTTATTAGATCGAATTCTTGCTAATTTATTATTATTATTATTATTATTTTGAAAAATAATTTAACGGCAACATATCTGCCAACTTTTCATAACTCCAATAACCTTCTGCAAAAATAGCTAAAGGGTCTGCTATTTCTCCTAACATATCTATAACTACTCGTTTTTGCTTCATTACAATTGCAGATGTTTGTACGTTTAAAGGAGTTCTAGGTTTCCATATATTTCTTCTCGCATAATTTTCTTCTTCAGTTTCTTTTGTATAAATAATAGATAAATAATCTTTAAATTGTAAGAAGATATTCTTATCAGAAGCTTGAATCATATCATGATACGGAACATTTTTTTTGTATAAATAATCACGATATTTCGGAAGTCTTGATTTCTGTACCACCACCAAAGCAGAATCTAAGGGAGTTTTAGGTTCTATTTTTTTACCAAAAAACATTGGACTTCTATGTAATCTTATTAGTTCTTTTGCTCTAGAAATTTCATCCTCTAAAGGTCTCTCTGGATTTAAAACTCGTTTAAACTGATTTACATTAAATCCTTCTTTTTTTAAGGATTTATTGCGTAAACTCCTTAAAAAATGCATCCGAGAACCATTGTATGCTTTCTTTCTGTTTTTTATCCATCGTTTTTTTATCTTCTTTTTTAAATTCTTGTATTTTGCATAACCTAAATAGGTTGTTTGTTTATCGTTCTGGGTAAAATCTACCAAATCATAGGTAATTAAATACCCTAAACCTTTATTCTTAATTCGCAATGGTTCTTTTGCAAAAGCTGTAAAAGTTTTTGTCTTATAGTTGTACTCAAAAGACAAGGTTTTTGGGTTTAAAATTTTACAATTTTGTGCTAAAATAGTTGTTCCTAAAAAAGCCTTTTTAAATCGAACTAAATTGTACTTCCAATCATTATCATACACTACTTTTTTGATAACAATTTCATCTAAAACATTTTCTTTTGACTGTAGAACAAAATATACTATTTTTGTTTTTTCAGAAGTATTTACTTCTTCTGTAATTGTTTTATATCCTAAAAAAGAAACAATTAAAACATGTTTTCCTTCATTAATTTTTAATTGATATTCTCCGTTTTTATCAGTAAAAGTGCCAAAAGTTGTATTGTTAATATAGATAGCAGCATTTTCTAGAGGCTCACTTTTTTCATTGACAACTTTTCCTTTTAATATGATTTGTGAAAAAATTACATTCGAAAATAAAAATAGACTAATCACACATAAAACTACTTTTTTCATAAGAGTCGTTTTATGTAAAAATATTCTTTTTCAATATCTTCAATAAATTTTGTGTGTTAATTAATTGGTAAAACCTCTACAGCAATCCCGCACGCCTTAACAAAGCATCTGGTTTTGGTTCTTTTCCTCTAAATTGTTTGTACAATTTCATTGGCTTTTCTGTACCGCCTTTAGAAAGTACATTTTCTTTAAATTTTGTAGCCACTTCCTTATTAAAAATTCCTTTTTCTAAAAAGTATTCAAAAGCATCGGCGTCTAGAACCTCCGCCCATTTGTAAGAATAATATCCAGCAGAATATCCACCTTGAAAAATATGAGAAAATGCTGTACTCATACAGTTTTCTGCAACATCAGGATATAATTGTGTTTCTTTAAAAGCAGCAATTTCAAAGTCTTTTACCTTTTTAATATCTGTAGAATTCCCACCGTGCCAATTCATATCTAACAAACCAAAACTTAACTGACGTAATGTTTGCATACCTTCATGAAAACTTGCTGATTCTTTAATTTTTGCTACATATTCCATCGGAATAACCTCGCCAGTTTTATAATGTTTGGCAAACAATGCTAACGCTTCTTTTTCATAACACCAATTTTCTAAAATCTGACTTGGCAACTCCACAAAATCCCAAGATACTGATGTTCCTGATAAACTTTTATAAGTAGTATTTGCTAACATACCATGTAATGCATGCCCAAATTCATGAAACAACGTAGTTACCTCATTAAAGGTAAGTAACGATGGTTTGGTTTCGGTAGGTTTTGTAAAGTTACAAACGATAGATACATGTGGACGAATATTTTCCTTTCCTCTAATTTGTTGCCCCTTATAAGAAGTCATCCACGCTCCGTTTCTTTTTCCTTTCCTCGGATGAAAATCAGCATAAAAAATAGCTACAAAAACTCCGTTTGTATCCGTTACATGATAAGTTTTTACGTCTTTATGATAGGTGTCGATATCAAAAGTTTCTTCAAATTTTAAATCATATAATTTATTAGCGATGGTAAAAACACCATCAATAACGTTTTCTAATTGAAAATAAGGTTTTAATAACTCTTGATCTAAATCAAATAATTTTTTCTTTAATTTTTCTGAATAATATGCTCCATCCCATTTTTGAAGTTGATTTATTCCGTCTAATTCTTTAGCAAATTCAGACAATTCTTGAAACTCTTTTTGTGCTGCAGGTTTCGCTTTTTTTAATAACTCATTAGAAAATGATAAAACTTTTTCTGGGTTTTCTGCCATTCTTTCTTCTAGTACAAAATGAGCATGTGTTTGATAACCTAATAAATTAGCTCTTTGATAACGAAGATTTACAATTTTTAAAACAACTTTTTCGTTATTGAATTCGTTTTTTTGAAAACCTTTTTTACCCATTGCAACCGCCAATTTTTTTCGCAACGCTCTATTTTTTGCATAAGTCATAAAAGGAATGTAACTCGGGTAATCTAAAGTAAAAACCCATCCCTCTTTTTCTTTTTGTACCGCAATAGCTTTGGCTGCTTCTTTTACACTTTCTGGCAATCCTTCAAGGTCATTTTTATTGGTAATTAGCAGTTCGAAATTATTGGAATCTGCTAATACATTTTCTCCGAACTGTAGTGCTGCTTTTGATAAATCTGCATCAATTTTTCGAAGCGTTTTTTTATCGTCTTCAGATAAGTTAGCCCCATTTCTTGCAAAACTTTTGTATTGCTTTTCTAACAACATTTGCTGTTCAGCGTTCAAATCTAAACTGGTTTTTTTATCAAAAACTTGTTTTACGCGGTTAAATAAATCGGCATTTAGTGTAATGTCATTTCTAAACTCACTTAGCCAAGGTGATATTTCTTGCGCTATTTTCTGAATTTCTTCGGATGTTTCTGCTGAGTTTATATTGAAAAAAATACTGGTAATTCTATCTAATTGTTCACCTGTATTAGCCAAAGCTACAACCGTATTTTTAAAAGTTGGTATTGCACTATTTTTTACAATGTCATCAATTTCTTCTTTAGCGATTTCTATGGCTTTTTTTATTGCTGGTTTAAAATCATCCGAAGAAATTTTAGAAAAAGGTGCTGTATCAAATTTTTGTAATAATATGTTCATTGATGTATTTTAATTGTAATTTTTATAATACCCTAACCCAAAGGTTAAACCAATACCAATGTATGATTTTTTAGAAATATTTCCGAATAGTTTAATCCCGAAACTACCTCCAAGTCCTGTTGGTTTTCCTACGGGAATTAAACTATAAATTCGAAAACGTTTTTTTTCAGATTTAAACCATTTAACATTAACCTCAAAAGGAAAACCAAAAAAAGAGTTTTTAAGTGAGGTTGGGTTTAATAAACTTGGGTTGTCTGTGTATCTTGTATAAGAAAGCCCTCCTGAAAAAGAATAAGAAAAATCATTGTTTTCATATCTCTTTCCGTATAAAAACGCATGTTCTCTTGATTTTAAAGCACTAGAAAATATCAGGAAAGGAAACACAATTAACCATTTCTTGTCTTTAGCTGTTATGTGGTATAATTCAGAAAACCGATAAGTAAAAAGGTTATTTTTAGTTTGGTAATTTATTGTGCCAATACCACTATATGTATTCATAAGTGAAAAACCTAAAGTCATATCCGCATAAATAATTGGGTTGTTTGATGTTGTATTTTTTTCTTGTGAAAAAGATACTATTGAAAACAGTAGTAGCAGTAATAATATTTTTTTCATAATACAAATTTTACTTTTTTACTCTTTCAGAAGCTTTTTCAACTTTTAATTTTAAGGCTTCTTTATAAAAAATTATTTTATCTAATACACATTTATCTGAAGATCCAATAATTTGTGCCGCTAAAATTCCTGCATTTTTGGCGCCATCTAAAGCAACAGTTGCCACAGGCACTCCCCCTGGCATTTGTAAAATAGACAAAATAGAATCCCAACCATCTATAGAGTTTCTGCTTTTTATAGGTACTCCAATTATAGGCAACGGACTCATACTTGCCACCATTCCTGGTAAATGTGCTGCGCCTCCTGCACCTGCAATAATTACTTTTACACCTCTTTTGTGAGCATTTTTGGCATAGTCAAATAATTTTTCTGGCGTTCTGTGTGCGGATACAATATCTACTTCAAACGGAATGTCAAAACTTTCTAAAATAGCTATCGCTTCTTGCATAATTGGAAGATCTGAATCGCTTCCCATAATAATTCCTACCATAATATTGTGTAATTGTTTAACTGTTTATGCGCTTCTTTCATTCCTGTAAAAGCAGGAATCTGTTCTTATTTACCTAATTTATTATTGAGATTTCTGCCTTTACAGAAATGACATATCTTTTACTGTTTTTCTTCACTAATTACTCGTACTGTTTCTTTTACTTTTTGAGCAATCTCTCTTGCTTTATTAATATCTTTATGTACAATAGTTACATGGCCCATTTTACGAAAAGGTTTGGTTATTTTTTTTCCGTAGATGTGTGGCGTAACACCATCTATTTGTAGAATTTCTTCCATATTTTTATAGATTACTTTTCCTGTATAATTCTCTTCGCCCACTAAATTCACCATAATTCCGCCAACTTTACTCGCTGTATTTCCTAACGGAAGATTTAAAATACTCCGTAAATGCTGCTCAAACTGATTGGTATAACTCGCTTCGATAGAATAATGCCCAGAATTATGTGTTCTCGGAGCAACTTCATTTACCAAAATCTCATCATCTTTGGTTTGAAACATCTCTACGGCTAACAACCCTACAAAATTAAAAGTATCAGCAATTTTTAAAGCGATTTTCTGTGCTTTTTGAACAATTTTTTCATCAATTCTAGCAGGACAAATTACATATTCTACTTGATTGGCTTCTGGATGAAATTCCATTTCTACCACAGGATATGTTTTTGTTTCTCCACTTTTATTTCTTGCTACAATTACCGCCAATTCGTTTTTAAAAGGGATTAATTGTTCTGTGATACATTCTACGTTTGGTAAATTTTCTAAATCGTTACTATTTCTAACAATTTTTACACCTGTACCATCGTACCCAAAACGTGCTGCTTTCCAAACAAACGGAAAATTAATTTCAGCATTTTTGACTTCATCCGAAGAAAAAAAATGCGAAAAAGGTGCCGTCGGAATCTGATTTTCTATATAAAATTTTTTCTGAATGCCTTTATTTTGAATAATTCTAATATCTTTTGGCTTCGGATAAATAGTAAGTCCTTCTGCTTCTAACTTGTCTAAAGCATCAATATTTACATTTTCAATTTCGATGGTTAGGATGTCTACTTTTTTACCAAAATTATAAACATCATCAAAATTCAAGAGATTTCCTTGATGAAATTCATTGCAAATCTGCGCACAAGGTGCATCTAAAGAACTGTCTAAAATGAGTGTGTAAATATCAAATTTTTGAGTTTCAGCAAGTAACATTCTGCCTAATTGTCCGCCACCGAGAACGCCCAATTTAAAATCTGAAGAAAAATAGTTTTTCAAAATAGTTATTGTATTGTTTACACAAAAATAAGCATCTATTTTGAATATATGCTGTTAAAAATTAGTGATTCGTAAACTTGTGCCTATTTTGGTTACTTTGTATTCTCTGGCAGGACACTCAGCATTATCTGTTTGTGGAGCTCCCTGAAAATGAACACTATATTTACTATCATCGCAAGTGCATCTTAACGCCAGTCCGTTTTCAAAAACCATCGGAGCAGTACAATCGGTATTAGGGCAAAGTCTATCAAAAGCCACAAAACGGGTATTATCAATATTGAATAATAAAATTCCTTTTTGCCCTCCTTGTATGTAAGCAAATCCTCCTGGAGTTTGCACATTTATAAGTGAAGGGTTGTTTAATTCTGTACTGATACTTACATCAATAGAGGGTAAGCAATTGCTGTTTTGAGGAGCATCTAAGCATCCTAAAAAAGAAATTATAATACAATATATAATCATTTTTTTTATCATTCTAACAAACTGTTTTAATTGAAAACGCTCACAATTTACAAATATTTTGTATATTTGTAATCAATCTCATTCTGATAAGTTTCAGTAATGAGATTTTTAAATTTAAGATCAATGAGCGAGATATCCTATTATACAAAAGAAGGTTTTCATAAATTAAAAGAAGAACTACAACAGCTAGAACAAATAGAAAGACCTAGAGTTACCCAAGAAATTGCAGATGCAAGAGACAAGGGAGATTTGAGTGAAAATGCAGAATATCATGCTGCAAAAGAAGAACAATCTCACTTAGAATTTAAAATTGCCAAATTAAAAAATGTAGTGGCAAGTGCTCGTATTATTGATGAATCTCAATTAGATACTTCTAAGATATTGATTCATTCTATTATAAAAATTAAAAATACTGCTAACAAAATGGTGTTTACTTACACACTAGTTGCCGATTCTGAAACCGATGTGAAAAACGGAAAATTATCTGTTAATTCTCCTATCGGAAAAGGTTTATTAGGTAAAGAAGTGGGTGATATTGCAGAAATTACTGTTCCGAACGGAATTATGAAGTTTGAAGTTATAGATATTAGCAGATAATTATTTAAAAATGAGCATTTTTACCAAAATAATTAACGGAGAAATCCCTTCGTACAAAATTGCAGAAAACGAGCATTTTTTTGCTTTTTTAGACATCAATCCGAATGCAAAAGGACATACATTGGTTGTTCCTAAAAAAGAAGAAAATAAACTGTTTGATTTATCAAAAGAAGATTATTTAAGTTTGATGGATTTCTCTTATCGAGTTGCCAAAGCAATTGAAAAAACAATTCCGTGTAAACGTATTGGCATGAGTGTAATTGGCTTAGAAGTGCCACATGTACATGTGCATTTAATTCCGCTACAGGCTATGGAAGATATTCAATTTCAGAAAAAAGAAGTTTTCTCTTCGAATGAATTTATAGAGATTGCTAAAAATATTTCGGATAATTTTGAATAAGTAAAAGATTACTCCCTACACAGGAATGATATTAACTTTTACGCAACAAAATCTGAAAAGTAGTTCCTTTCTCTATTTCTGATTTTAAAACACCAATTTTTCCTTGATGATAATCTTCAACAATTCTTTTTGAAAGTGATAGTCCTAAACCCCATCCTCTTTTTTTGGTTGTAAAACCAGGTTTAAAAATTTGCTTTTGCAATGATTTGGGTATACCTTTTCCAGTATCTGAAACCGTTAACCTAATATTTTTTGGAGTATTTTCTATCACTAATTTCACCTCTCCCTTTCCTAGCATCGCATCAATAGCATTTTTAATAAGGTTTTCGATTACCCAACCAAATAATTCTTTGTTTAAGTCTAGAAAAATCTCATCATCCGAAGTAGAAAAATTAAAGCTTATTTGCTTAGAGCTTCTCGATTCTAAATAATTAAAAGCGGTTTTAGAAATAGCAACCAAATTTTGTTTTTTCAATTCAGGCACAGAGCCAATTTTAGAAAATCGTTCTGCAATTGTATTTAAACGATATACATCCTTTTCTATTTCATGGATGTATTTATCATCTACTTTTTCTAATTTCAAAATAGCAATCCAACCGAGTAAAGAAGAAAGTGGCGTACCAATTTGATGCGCTGTTTCCTTTGCCATACCTGTCCATAATTTATTTTGTTCAGCAATTTTATTCGAAGTGAAAACCATATAAATTACCGATAAAAATAGTACTAAAATAAGAATCAGCGCTAGTGGATAATAAGTAAGTTTATTTAACAAATCTGAATCTCTATAATAAATATATTCTGTAACCCCCAAGTACTTAACTTCAATTGGGCTGTTTTCCTTTTTCATCCTACGCAATTCTTTTTTTAAAAAAATTGAGTCTAATGATTTTATCGAATCTAAATTATAAGACTCCTTTATAATGCCGTTTTGATGTACTAAAATTAAAGGGATGTTTTTTGTTTGCTCAATAATTTTAAGTGGTAACGTTACACTTGCGTCTTTATTAACTATTGCCAACTCTCCAATTGCAGTGGCATAATTTTCCATTTTAGCACGCTCTTCCTGCTTAAATTTCTGAAAGAAAATATAGGTATTCCACAGAATTAAAGAAACAATTACGAACGATGCTAAAATTGCAATTCGTTTTACCCACAAAGTGTTTTTAAAAAAAATCATCAGCCAAATATAAACTATATAACTTATTCTTTAAAATGATAGTATATTTACACATCAAAAAATCTACACATATGTTATCTATCAATCCAAAAGACATACCAACAGCCAAATTACACGGATACCTACTAAGTGCTGTAGCTCCTAGACCCATTGCTTTGGCAAGTACTGTTGATGCCGATGGAAATCCTAATTTGTCACCCTTTAGTTTTTTTAATGTGTTTAGTGCAAATCCACCGATTTTAATTTTCTCTCCAGCTCGAAGAGTAAAAAACAACACCACAAAACATACCTTAGAAAATGCATTAGCAACCAAAGAAGTGGTTATAAATGTAGTGAATTTTGATATGGTACAACAGATGTCTTTAAGTAGTACAGAATATAGTGACGGGGTTAATGAATTTGAAAAAGCAGGATTTACAATGCTTTCTTCGGATAAAGTACAGCCTTTTAGAGTCGCCGAATCACCCGTGCAAATTGAATGTAAAATAAACGAAGTAATTGCTTTAGGAAATAAAGGTGGCGCAGGAAATTTAATTATTTGCGAAGTAGTAAAATTACATATTGATGAAGCAGTTTTAGATAAAAACGGTGCCATTGATAATCATAAAATAGATTTGGTAGCAAGAGCAGGGGGTAGTTTTTATAGTAGAGCAAAGAGTGGTTTTTTCGAAATACCAAAACCGCTTACAACATTAGGAATTGGCGTAGATAATATTCCATCAGCAATTAGAAATAGTACCGTTTTATCTGGTAATAATTTAGGAATGTTAGGAAACATAGAACAATTACCAACAAAAAACGATGTTGATAACTTTGCAGAAGACAATCTAAAATTTGTTGGGATAGAAACCACAAAAAAACATACATTTGCACAAGATTTTTTAAAGAAAAACGATGTAGAAAGTGCTTGGAAAGTGCTTTTAATTAAATAAAAGAAGAATATGGAAATTATTGGAAAAATTAAATTAATAAACGAAGAACAAACTTTTGGTGCTAGCGGATTTAGAAAAAGAGAGCTAGTTGTAACCACAGACGACCAATATCCACAAATGATTTTGATTGAGTTTGTACAAGATAAATGCGATTTATTAAACAGCTACCAAATTGGACAAGATGTAAAAGTTTCTATCAACATTCGTGGTAGAGAGTGGATCAATCCAGAAGGTGTTGCAAAATATTTTAACGCTATTCAAGGATGGAGAATTGAAAACTTAGCACAGGCTCCTGCTCAAAATATGCCACCTGCAGATTTAGCACCAGCGCCAGATTTAAATGCTAGCGAACCAGATGATTTACCTTTTTAAATTACTTTTAAAACTAAAATAAAAAGAGCTTACAAATTTGTAAGCTCTTTTTGTTTTTAAAAATACCGTATTATTTCTTTTTTTCTTCTTGATTTTTCGCACGCTTATCAGGCATTGGTCCTCTAAGATGAATAACCAATCCGTTTAAAAAGTTTCGTAAAAATTGATCTCCACATTCTTTGTATTTCGGATGACTTTCATTTCTGAAAATAGCTCCTAATTCTGCTTTCGAAACTTTAAAATCTACCAAAGCGCAAATATCTACAATATTGTTGTCTCGTAATTTGTGCGCAACACGCAATTTTTTAAAAATATCATTATTTGTTAATCCCATTTGGCAAAAGTACTATTTTAGCAAACAATTTCATAGAAATGATTTGGTTAACCGATAAAATAGAATTCCCTCCACACAAAACCGCTACCAAAGATGGTATTATTGCTTTAGGTGGCGATTTGTCTGAGAAAAGATTAATACACGCATACAAAAACGGAATTTTCCCTTGGTTTTCTGAAGATGATCCAATTGTTTGGTATAGCCCCGTAAAAAGAATGGTATTGTTTCCTTCGGATTTAAAAATTTCTAAATCGATGCAAAAAATCATCAAAAAAAAGGAATTTATCATTACCGAAAATAAAGCTTTTAAAGAAGTTATTTTTAACTGTAAAACCATCAACAGAAAAGATGATTTTGGCACTTGGATTACTGACGATATGGAACAAGCCTATCTGAATTTACATCAAAAAGGGGTTGCAAAATCTATTGAGGTTTGGCAAAATAATATTTTAGTTGGCGGCTTATATGGGTTAGAAATTGGCAACATTTTCTGTGGAGAAAGCATGTTTAGTCTAGAAAGTAATACCTCTAAATTAGCATTTATCCATCTAGTAAAAAAGCAACAATATACACTTATTGATTGTCAGGTTTACAACCCTCATTTAGCAAGTTTAGGTGCTAAAGAAATTGATAGAAATGTATTTTTAGAGTTTTTAGATAATTTCAATACAAAGTAATCGTATAATTTTTATCTTTGAATCTAATTTAGCATCAAGAAAATGGATATCAAAAATGCACAACTACAAGTAGATAATTGGATTAAAACTCATGGAGTTCGGTATTTTAACGAGCTAACCAATATGGCACAATTAACTGAAGAAGTTGGTGAGGTTGCCAGAATTATTGCTCGCAGATACGGTGAACAAAGCGAAAAAGAAAGTGACAAAAACAAAGATTTAGGTGAAGAACTAGCAGACGTTTTATTTGTTGTTTTGTGTTTAGCAAACCAAACGGGTATTGACTTACAAGAGTCTTTTGATAAAAAATTAGATTTTAAAACGAAACGAGATCACGATAGACATCATAATAATAAAAAATTACAGAAATGACTTTTTTAGAAAAAACGCAAACAACAAAATTTTGGATAAACGTAGTAAAAGTTGCCATCCCTTTCTTTATTATCGTTGTAATTATATCTTTAATAGTAAATAGCTCTAAAGATCTATTTTCAGGTGATTTTAATGCAGTTTCTGAAACTAATTTCGCTCAAGGAAAATGGAAAGAGTTTTGGGCGTACAAAATTGTATTCAGTATATTTTATGGAATTTGGGTAAGTAATAAAAATACTAAATAATTTGGATTTACAACTCGAGTTTAAACAGGAAAAACTAAACAATATTATTAAAATTTCTGGTTCTAAAAGCGAATCGAATAGGCTACTTATTTTACAACATTTTTTCTCCGAATTAGGTATCAAAAACTTATCTAATTCAGATGATACAGAGCATTTACAAAAAGCTTTATCAACAAAAAAAGAAGTTGTAGATATTGGTCATGCAGGTACTGCAATGCGATTTTTAACTGCTTTTTTTGCAACTCAAGAAGGACGACAACAAATTGTTTTAACAGGCTCTGAAAGAATGCAAAATAGACCTATAAAAATTTTAGTTGATGCATTAAAAAACCTAGAAGCAGAAATCTCTTATGTAGAAAAAGAAGGATATCCACCGTTAAAAATTGTAGGTAAAAAAATCACAAAAAACCATGTTCAAATTAATGGAAACGTAAGTAGCCAATATATTTCTGCATTGCTATTAATTGCCCCAAGTTTAAAAAATGGTTTAAAGATTAAGTTAACAGGAAAAATTACTTCTGTTCCGTATATAAACATGACGTTGAGTTTACTACAACAATTAGGTATACAAAGTAATTTTAAAGATAATTTAATTACTATTCTTCCAAAGAAATCTATACAAAAACAAACAATTATTGTAGAGTCTGATTGGAGTTCAACTTCCTATTTTTATAGTATAATTGCATTGAGTGAGATTGGTACAGAAATTACTTTATCATCCTATAAAAAACAAAGTTTACAAGGCGATGCTTGTTTATCAGAAATTTATAAAGATTTCGGTGTAGAAACTCTTTTTAAAGACAACACAATTACTTTAAAAAAAGTAGAAAATCATCAAAAAAAACATCTTACCTATAACTTAAAAAATGCACCAGATATTGCACAAACTATTGCCGTTACTTCATTTGGGTTAGGGATTTCTTGTGATTTATTAGGACTACACACCTTAAAAATTAAAGAAACTGACAGGTTAGAAGCACTTAAAAAGGAACTCACTAAATTGGGTGCAAACATTAATATTACCAACGATAGTTTGTCTTTAAAAGCATCCGAAGAAATTAATAAAAACATTGCTATAAACACATATAATGACCATAGAATGGCAATGGCTTTCGCTCCGTTAGCCATAAAAACTTCAATTACCATTCTAGAAGCTGAAGTAGTTACAAAATCTTATCAAAATTTTTGGAAAGACCTTCAACAAATTGGTTTTCAACTTTCAGAACTGTAAATAATTAGCGAAACACTTGACAACGCCTATCTCGATGTTGTATATTTGCCCGCATTATTAAAGAAATTTATTTTATGAAATTATCACAATTTGGCTTTGAATTACCTGAAGAGTTAATCACAGAACACCCTGCAGAACATAGAGATGAAGCTCGTTTAATGGTTTTAAACAGAGAAAAACAAACTATTGAGCACAAAAAATTTAAAGACCTTATCAATTATTTTGAAGAAGGAGATGTAATGATGTTAAATAACACCAAAGTATTTCCTGCCCGTATGTTTGGGCACAAAGAAAAAACAGGTGCACGCATCGAGGTTTTCTTATTAAGAGAATTGAACGAAGAAAATAGATTGTGGGACGTATTGGTAGATCCAGCTCGTAAAATTAGAATTGGAAACAAATTGTTTTTTGGCGAAAATGAAGATTTAGTTGCAGAAGTAATAGACAATACAACATCAAGAGGAAGAACCTTACGTTTTTTATATGATGGTCCTTATGATGAGTTTAGAAAAAAATTAGACGAATTAGGACAAACCCCATTACCAAAACATTTTAACCGAGAAATTGAACCTTCAGACGAAGAACGTTACCAAACAATTTATGCAAAACATGAAGGAGCGGTAGCAGCACCAACTGCTGGTCTACACTTTTCTAAACACTTACTAAAACGTTTAGAAATTAAAGGAGTAGATTTCGCTGAAGTAACGCTACACGTTGGTTTAGGAACTTTTGATTCTGTTGAAGTTGAAGATTTATCGAAACATAAAATGGATTCTGAGAAAATTTTTATTTCAAACCAAACTTCTGAGAAAATTAATGCCGCTAGAAAAAACAAGAAACGTGTTTGCGCTGTAGGAACTACAGTAATGCGTACAGTAGAATCTTCTGTTTCATCAAAGCATGAATTAAAACCTTTTGAAGGGTGGACAAATAAATTTATTTTTCCAGAATATGATTTTAGTATTGCCAATGCAATGGTTACAAATTTTCACACACCAAAATCTACTTTAATGATGATGGCTGCTGCTTTTGCAGGCTATGATTTTTTAATGGAAGCATATAAAGAAGCTATAAAAGAAGGATACAAATTCTATACTTACGGTGACGCAATGTTGATCATATAATTTATATATAAATATTTTACAACAAGCCTCACAATTTTTTTGTGAGGTTTTGTTTATTTTTGCCATTAATGGAAACAAAAAAAACAGACATACGAGCATTAACAAAAGAGCAACTACGCAATTTTTTTATAGAAAATAACGACAAAGCTTTTCGTGGAAATCAAGTGTATGAATGGCTATGGCGAAAATCTGCCCATTCTTTTAATGATATGACTAATATTTCTAAAGAAACTAGAGAAATGTTAGAAAAAAACTTTGTCATTAACCATATAGAAGTAGATTCTATGCAGCGTAGTAAAGACGGAACCGTAAAAAATGCCATCCGTTTGCACGATGATTTAATTGTAGAATCTGTTTTAATACCTACCGAAACCCGAACAACTGCTTGTGTTTCTAGTCAAGTAGGTTGTAGTTTAGATTGTACTTTTTGTGCCACTGCTCGCTTAAAAAGAATGCGAAATTTAAATCCTGATGAAATTTACGATCAAGTTGCCGCTATCAACAAAGAAAGCCTGTTATATTACAATCATAAACTTTCTAATATTGTTTTTATGGGGATGGGAGAACCTTTGATGAATTACAATAATGTCATAAAATCCATCGAAAAAATCACCTCTTCAGAAGGCTTAGGCATGTCACCAAAACGAATTACAATTTCTACCTCAGGTGTACCAAAAATGATAAAAAAAATGGCGGATGATGCTGTTAAATTCAATTTAGCAGTTTCTCTACATTCAGCAATTGATGAAGTTAGAACCTCAATCATGCCGTTTAACAAAACGTTTCCTTTAAAAGATTTGAAAGAATCTTTGATTTATTGGTATGAAAAAACACAGTGTAGAGTTACTTATGAATATATTGTTTGGAAAGATATCAATGATAAAAAAGAAGATATTAAAGCTCTCGTTGAGTTTTGTAAAGTAATTCCATGTAAAGTAAATTTAATTGAGTACAACTCTATTGATGATAGTAGGTTTCAGCAAGCTGATAAACAAACCATTAACAACTATATTTCTAACTTAGAAATGAATGATATTATTGTAAATGTACGTCGTTCTCGTGGTAAAGATATTGATGCCGCTTGTGGACAATTGGCAAATAAATCTCAGTAATTTTTACTCCACCTTCTTTAATACCGCTTTTTGAACTGTAGAAATAGGAAAGCCTAAAACCTCAGGAATCTCTTTTGATATACCGCCAGAGGTAGTTTTATTCTTTTTTGCAGTAAATAAAATTTCGAAATCCATTTTGTTTTCAAAAAACTCAAACCGTGTGCTTAAAAAATTTCCTTGCACTTCAAAAAAACTATACAACGTGTTGTTGGCATATTTTGCAGGAATAATAATTCCATTATTTTCATCAATATCAAAAACGCCTTTTATTTTATCTTTCACAATCAATGTATAGTTTCTAGATTGCCCTTTATACACCAACTTATAATCGAATTTATGTACAGAATCTGTTTTTATCAAATGAAATTCCATCGGAATTTCTTGTGTTCTCCCAGAAGCATTAATGTGCAAAACACCTTTGTAAATACCAACAGCATTTTCTGGAAAACCGATTGCTATATCTTGTGAAAACCCACTAGAAATAATTAAAAAAAAGAAAACAAAAAAAGTAAATTGTTTCATTGCAAATTATTTTTATCAAAGATAGTCATTCGTAATTAATTCACTATTTTTGATATCATCATTCTATGAGTATAATAGCCAAAATAAAACACCCCATTCAAAAAGAAATGGAAATCTTTGAAACCAAATTCAAAGATGCCATGTTGTCTAAAGTTCCGTTATTAAATAGAATCACCTATTATATTGTTCGTAGAAAAGGAAAACAAATGCGCCCAATGTTTGTTTTTTTAGTCGCAAAAATGGTTTCTGATGGTGGTTTTGACGAACGAACTTACAGAGGAGCATCCGTAGTAGAATTGATACATACGGCAACATTGGTACATGATGATGTAGTTGATGAAAGTAACCGCCGTAGAGGTTTTTTCTCAATAAATGCTCTTTGGAAAAATAAAATTGCGGTTTTAGTAGGCGATTATTTACTCTCAAAAGGATTATTACTTTCTATTGATAACGAAGATTTTGATTTGTTAAAACTCATCTCTATCGCTGTTCGAGAAATGAGTGAAGGCGAATTATTACAAATAGAAAAAGCCCGGAAACTAGACATTACAGAAGATATTTATTTTGAAATTATCAGACAAAAAACAGCAACCTTAATTGCTGCTTGTTGTGGCATTGGGGCGGCATCAGTTGGCGCAAAGAATGAGACTATTCAGCAAATGAGGAAGTTTGGTGAATATATCGGTATTGCTTTTCAAATTAAAGATGATTTATTTGATTATACCGATGCTAAAATCGGCAAACCAACAGGTATTGATATCAAGGAGCAAAAAATGACACTTCCGCTTATTTACACGTTAAATAATTGCTCTCAAAAAGAAAAAAAATGGATAATCAACTCTGTAAAAAAACACAATAAAAACAAAAAACGTGTAAAAGAAGTCATCACTTTTGTAAAGGAAAACGGCGGAATTGAATACACCAAAACAAAAATGCACGATTACAAAAATAAAGCTTTTGCCATTCTAAAAAATCAGCCAAATTCTCCTTATAAAGAATCTTTACTACAAATGGTTGATTATGTGGTAGAGCGAAAGATATAATATCAAATGTCTGTTCAAGTAAAATTCTGAAAGAATTTAGTATCGAAAACAAAATGTTTTAAAATTTCTCTACTTTCTTAAAAAAATCTGAAAGAGAAATATCAAAATAAGAGCAAATTTTTGATAGTGTAGATATTGTAATGTTTGCTTTTCCTTGTTCTATTCTTGCCAAATGAATACCTGTATCTATATAAAAATCATCTAAAGAAATGGTTGTTTCTTTTCGTATACCTTTAATACAAAGAGCTATTTTCTTTATTAATATTTCGTCTTTTATTTGTGTCAAAACCGTCACACAAATTCTATAATAGTAACAAATTTAAAATGACATATTTGTCATTTTAAATTATTTTTTATATATTTAGATCTTCAAATTGCTAAAAGTTCCCTTTTTCTTCAAAAAGGAATTTTTTTTCACTAATTTTAAACCTTATAATAATTATGAAAACAAGAAAAAATAACCTTTTAAAATTTGGAGTATTCCTTTTTGGAATAAGCCTACTTTTATGGAATTGTAAATTAGAACCTACTCCAGATAAAATAATACAAACTTTAGAACCTCAATTATTAAGTTTAAATACGGCAATGAAAAATAATGAGTTTATAGAAATAACTAATAAATTTAAAATGGAGAATTTATTAAATCCTAATACATATTCTAAAAACACAATAGATTTTACAATAGATTTCAGTAATTTTTATAAAATTAAACAACAGAATTATCTCTCTTATACTTTTTTAATAAAAAGAGATAGTACAAATACTAATGTTGTAGAAAATCTTGTTATTGAAAAAAAACATGATACAATTAGAGGCTATATTCTCAAGTATGAAAATATAAATTATGCACAAGAAACTAATAACCTATATTTAAACGCTACTGTTTCAAAAAGTAATTACGAAGATGATATAAACAAATTAATTGACAATTATAATGTTAACTTAAGCAATAGAGCAGGAGGATGGGATTGTCAATATGTCAATATATCACTACCAAGATCGTGTTCAGTCCATGGGTCATTTAATAGCGGTAATTCTGCTTGTGCTAATTATGGGTTAAGTGATTGGGTAACATTATATAATCAAGAAGTTTGCAACTTTACTGGGAGTGGAGATACAACATCAATAGATCAAGCAGATGGTCCAGGAGGAGGTGGAGGTAGTGGACACAACGACAGTTCTACCGCACCAATTATCCCATGCGATTCAACAAATGATAATGATATTACCTCTAGTAACGGTGGTTGTTTTGATGCAAATAATGAACAAGAAGATCCTTGTAAATATATTAAACTTCAAATACAAAATCCTATCTATACTCAACAAGCAAATATTTTAAAAACAAAAACTGGCTTAAAAAAAGAAACTGGATACAAACAAAATAAAGATGGTAGACAGATTCCTCTAACAGAAACTAATAATGGTCACTCTCTGAAAATACCAATAGATAACAATACAATTGGATATATGCATACACATCTCGATGATTTTCTTACAGGAGAAACAGACCCAAAAACTGGAAACCCAATTATTGCAAAACCTATTCGTATGTTTTCTCCTGCAGATCTTATTAAATTTTTACAAATAGTAAAGAAAACTAAATACAACGGAGTGCCAACACATTTAGTTTATGCAACAATAATTACAAGTACTGGAAACTATACACTTCGCTTTAAAGGAAACACTGACAATCTTGTGGGTATAACTACAGCAGATGATTATACAAAAATTTATAAAAAGTTATTTAAAAAATATAAAAATAATGTAGAAAAAGCTTTTTTACATTTTATTAAAGAGGTAATAAATATAGATGGTATTAATTTATATAGGATAAGAGATAATGGAGATATAGAAAAGAAAACACTTAAAGATAACGGACAAGTAGATACAAATGATTGTTAAAAACAAGTTTAATTTTAAAATGAAAAAAAAATGAAAAAAATAATATTTATAATAGTAATTTTCTTTACAATTTTTAGTTGTAAAGCACAAACAATAATACTTGTTGAAGATTTTGAAAACTATGACAGAGAACTGCCTGATAACGTATATGTTAAAGATGTAAATAATCTTTTAGATAAATATGTTGGAGTATGGAAAGGAACGTATCTTAATAAAAATTATGAGTTTAGAATAATAAAAATTACTGATAATGATATTAAGCTTCAGTATAAGGAAGATAAATTATTAATCCGTTATAAAATTACTGATAATGTAAGAAATGAACTTGTTAATACTTTAAATCTACCCAATGATAACAAGTACATAATTAATGGTAAATACCTAGCTAATAGTGGTGGATATCTTTTAAACTACTTAGGTCTTAAAGGAGAGTGTGGTCAAAATGGAGATGTTTATATTTCTATTTACGATACTAATAATATAAAGATGAAATTATACTTACAAGTAGATGGTGAAATATATCTTAATTGCACAACAGGTGCAGTTGAGCAAATTTTACCAACGAGTTGGATTGATTTAACAAAACAATAATTAGCACAAACCATAACCCTATAGAAACATAATAGCAGATTTAGAACTAAACAAAGTAAGTTTTTAGGACACTATCTCATAAAGTGTCATTTTGAAAGACACTCTTTCAAAATCTGTGTAAGTTTAAAATTCGGGATTAGGTTATTTATAACTTAATCCTGTTTTCAAATATAATCAAAAATTGGTTAAGAATAACGCCCCAATTTCTAATAGGCATTGTCCATTTTCTTGTACTTTCTCTTAGTGCTAAAAATACAGACTTCATTACTGCATCATCTGTAGGAAAAGAGAGTTTATTTTTTGTGTATTTTCTAATCTTTCCGTTTAAGTTTTCTATCAGATTAGTGGTGTATATTATTTTTCTAATTTCAGCAGGAAAATCAAAGAAAACGGTGAGTTCATCCCAATTATTTTCCCAACTTTTAATGGCGTAAGAATATTTAGAGTTCCATTTGTCTTTGAAGTCGTTTAAAGCGGCTTTAGCGGCTTCTTTTGTAGGTGCTGTGTAGATTTGTTTCATATCTTTTACAAACTCCTTTTTATCTTTCCATACCACATAACGCATGGTGTTTCTAATTTGATGTCCTACGCATATTTGAGTTACAGAGTTTGGGAACATCGTTTTTATGGTGTCTGTAAATCCATTTAAATTATCGGTAGCAGTGATTAAAATATCTTGTGTTCCTCGTGCTTTAATATCACTTAAAACAGACATCCAAAAGGCGGAAGATTCGTTTTTACCTAACCATAATCCTAAGACTTCTTTTTTACCATCTGTTCGTAATCCTACTGCAATATAGATGGTTTTGTTAATCACTTTTGAGTTTTCTCTAACTTTAAAAACAATGCCATCCATCCAAACAATTAGGTAGGTTTGTTCTAAGGGTCTGTTTTTCCAAGCAATAATGTCTCCTGTTATTCTGTCAGTTATTCTTGAGATGGTAGCAGTAGAAATATTGAAATTATACATCTCGTGTATTTGTTGTTCAATATCACTGGTACTCATTCCTTTAGCGTATAGAGAAATGATTATATTCTCTAAACCTTCTGTTGTACTTTGACGTTTTTTAATCAGCATTGGATTAAAGGAACTCTCTCGATCTCGTGGCACTTGAATAGTGGTTTCTCCTAAGGTGGTTTTTAGTTTTTTTGAAGTATAACCATTGCGTGCGTTGGTATCATTGCGTTTTTGATGTTTTTCATAATCTAAATGTGCGTCTAATTCGCCTTCTAATATCTTTTCAACTCCTCGCTTATGCAAGTCTTCTAAAAAGGTAGTTAATTCGGTTCCGCTCTTGAATTGCTTTAAAAAAGCATCGTTTAAAATGTCTTCTGGTTTCATAATAAAATGTATTAAAGTTTAAAATTAATAAAAAAAATCTCGGGAGTTATAACTCCCGAGATTTTTAAACTTACACACTTTATGAGATAGTGCCTTTTGAAAGAGTGTCTTTAGAACTTCTAAGTCCACTACTATGTTCTATAATTTTACTATTCCTACGAAATCAGAAATCTAAAAAGGTTAAGCTACTACTTTCGTAGAAATGACACATCTTTTCAGTTTAAAACCAACAACTCCTCCAAAAATTTTCTAGAATTAGACAAACGTGGTATTTTATGTTGCCCACCTAACTTCCCTTTTTCTTTTAACCAATTGTAAAATAGCCCCTGTTTTGCTTCGTGTATTTTAGGCAAACCTAACGTCATATTATGATAACGTTTTGCCTCATAATCTGAATTGATAGACTTCAACGCATTGTCTAACAATTCCGTAAAATATTCAATATTTTTTGGAGGATTCGAAAACTCAATTATCCATTCGTGTCCGCCTTTTTGATTAGTGCCCATAAAAACAGGTGCGACGGTATAATCTATAATAGTTGCATTGGTTTTTTTACATGCTTTTTTCAGAGCATTTTCTGTGTTTTCTATAATCAATTCTTCACCAAAAACATTAATAAAATGTTTGGTACGTCCTGTAATTTTTATACGATACGGATGTAATGATGTAAACTTTACCGTATCTCCAATTAAATAGCGCCACAAGCCACTATTTGTAGTAATTATAATCGCGTAATTGATGTCTTTTTTTACTTCGGATAATGAAATTGCCATTGAGTTTTCTCCATCAAAAACATCCATCGGAATAAATTCATAAAACACCCCATAATCTAACATCAACAGCAATTCATCAGAATTATTTCTATCTTGAATAGCAAAAAACCCTTCTGATGCGTTATAGGTCTCGTAATATCTAAAGTCTTTTTTAGGAAGTAATTTTTTATATTGTTCTTTATATGGATTAAAGTTTACGCCTCCATGAAAATACACTTCTAAATTTGGCCAAACTTCTAAAATATCTTTTTTTCCTGTTTTTTCTAATACTCTATTTAATAAGACTAACATCCAAGATGGTACGCCTGCTAAACTGGTAATGTTTTCATGAATAGTTTCTTCAATAATTGCCTCCATTTTAGCTTCCCACTCTCCCATTAATGCAGTTTCTTGGCTCGGTGCCGAACTAAAATCTGCCCAAAAAGGCATATTCTCTATAATAATTGCTGATAAATCTCCAAAATAAGAATTATTATCTTCGTACACAGCAGCACTTCCTCCTAAACGCAATCCTTTACCTGTAAAAAGCTGTGTATCTTCGTTATTATTAATATATAGGCATAACATATCTTTCCCTGCCTTCATATGACAATTTTCGATAGCCTCATCACTAACAGGTATAAATTTACTTTTTGCATTGGTTGTTCCACTAGATTTTGCAAACCATTTTATTTTTGTTGGCCAAAAAATATGCTGCTCTCCTTTTCTACATTTTTCAATCAATGGCTCAATACTTTCATATTGTTGAATGGGAACTGTTTTAGCAAATTCTTTATACGTTTTTAGGTAAGAAAATCCATAAATTTTACCAAAACGTGTGTCTTTTGCAGTATCAACCAATCGCATCAATAATTCATCTTGAACATCAATAGGGTATTTTAAAAATAATTCTATTTGATGTATTCGCTTCTTTAAAAACCAAGAAATTATTGAATTTATTAATGGAAATGACATAATTGAGAGCGCTTAATTTAGTTTCTTTTGATTAGCTTTACAAAATTGATTTACAACCATAAAAATACTAAAAATTGTGATATGAAATATCAAGGAGTCTTAAAAAAAATGCCAACAGAGAACCTAGAGACCATTCAATATTATTTAGAAATGGAATCGGACGTGTTGCATATGAATCAATTATTAGACAAAACTATTGAAATTTCATTTAAAGGATATGAGTGTTTAAGTTGTAAAAAAAACAAAGAAATTTATCGACAAGGTTTTTGTAAAACGTGTTTTTTTGAAACCCCAAATGCTGGAGATTGGATTATTAGACCCGAATTAAGTACCGCACATTTAGGTATTGAAGACAGAGATTTATCCTTCGAAAAAAAAATGCAACTAAAACCACATATTGTATATTTAGCTTTTTCTAGCAATGTAAAAGTGGGTGTAACCAGGAAAACACAAGTACCCACACGCTGGATAGATCAAGGAGCTACAAAAGCTATCGAAATTGTAGAAGTTCCGAATAGGTATTTGGCAGGAATTACAGAAGTTGCTCTAAAAGAACACGTTGCAGACAAAACCAATTGGCGAAAAATGTTGCAATATACTTATGAAGATTCAGATTTAAATAGCGTAAAACAGCAACTAGCTAAATATATTCCTGAAGAGGCAAAAGATTATTTTTTAAAAAATAATACTAAAATTACGGAGTTAAATTTTCCTGTTTTACGGGTTCCAGAAAAAGTGAAAAGTTTAAATATTGTTAAAACAGAAACGTACAAAGGAAAATTAAAAGGAATAAAAGGACAGTATTTAATTTTTGAAGATAACACCGTTTTTAATGTACGTTCTAATGAGGGTTTGGTAGTTTCTATTAATTTTTAAAAGGGTCTGGTAGATTTTCTAATCACCAAATCTGTTTTAATAATTTTAGTACTATACTTTTCAGGTTTTTTTTCTAAACGATTGATTAAAATAGTAGCTGCCGTATCTCCCATCAACTCTCCATGTTGGCTTACAGTTGTCATTTTAGGGCTAGAATGTCTTGCTAAAATTCCATTAGAAAAAGCAACTACCGCAAAATCTTCAGGAATTTTATAGCCAAGTTTTATAGCAACTTTCATAGCTGCAATGGCTGTAGATTCTCCTGTAGTTATTACACTATCAATTTTTTGTTTCTTAAAAATAGGCATTAAAATAGCTTCGTGTTTTTTATAATCTTCCTCTTCAATATTAATCACTAAATTCTTATCAAAGGGAAGCCCAACATTTTTCAATCCTTCTTTATAACCCTCAAAACGTTGTTTTCCTATAGTTAAATCACTCATTGTAGAGATAAATACTATCTTTTTATGCTTTTTTTTATGTAAAAACTCTACGGTTTTAGCAGCACTTTCAATATTATTGGTAATTACTTTATCACACTCAATATTTTCTGCCACTCTATCAAACATTACAATCGGAATTCCATCATCAATGGTTTTTTGAAAGTGTGTAAAATCGTTTTTCAACACGGTTTCTTTGGCAATGGAAATGATAAAACCATCAATACTTCCGTTAGAAAGCATTTCGATAGTTTCTACTTCTTTTTGATATGATTGATTGGAAATACAGGTAATAATTTTATATCCTTTTTTTGTTGCAGCTTTTTCAATCCCTTTAAAAACTTGAGCAAAATAATAGTTCAGCATATTCGGAATAATAATACCAATAGTTTTTGTTTTTCTACTTTTTAAACTTAACGCATTAAAATTAGGTTTATAATTATGCTTTTTTGCATATTCTTTTATCTTTTCCTTAGTCTTTACACTGATTTCATAACTATCATTCAGTGCTTTAGAAACTGTAGAAATCGATACACTAAAATGATTTGCAATATCTTTAATTGTTAGTCTTTTCAACTGAATTGTATTAAATAATTAAAAAAAATAAGTATTAGCAATATACAATTAAGGGGTAATATAACCCTTAAATTTTCTGTAAACCGTATTATTTTATAGATAAAAAGCTAACTTTGTAAAAAACAGATATTTTTAGTAATGAAAAAAAACAGACAAACTGCACTACTATTTTTGCTATTCATTTTCTTATTTACATCCTGTGCAGAAGATATTGATATTACTGTACCTAGAAATTTACAAGAATATATGAATTTGCATACATCAAGAACTTTAGATGGAGTAATTGCTTATGCTGCAAGTGACAAAACATTAACCTCAACATCTCATATTTTTTATTATCCTATTGAAGAAGCTACGGATGTTCGTTATTATGAAACGGATAGTATCAATACAATCGATCCAAATAACTTCTCTTTATACAGACGAAAAATACTGCCAAAAGAAGATGTTTTTGGTGGATATCTCAAAAAATTTATCCGATTAAATAATAAAAAGGAAAAATGGTGTTTGATCACCTATTTATCCGAAGGGAAATTTCATAAATCTAAGCCTATTCGGTTTAAAAATTTCACAAAACCCACAGAATGGAAAGACACTGTTAGAATTGAAGATCTACACACTTTAAACCCAAAGTTTTCTTGGGATGATGGAACTATTGCAGAAAACGATACTTATTTTCAAGTAGTTTCTGATGTTGATGATGTATTTTTATCTGGCACTTACACAACAACCAAATGGTTTCAATATTATAAACTAGACAATGTTGTATCGAATATTACGACAAAAACACCACCAACATTAATTTTTCATGACGTATACCATTTTACATTGATGGGAATAAGCAACGACAATTGGATCAATTTAATGCTCGAAAAACCTTTTATTGTAGACTAAAAATACCATTTTACTGACTCCTTAAACTCGCTTGATTAATTCTGTAAACAATGTAATCATTTTTGGTTCTGCATTTCCTGCAACCTCAATAATTTCTTCGATGTTTACAGGTTGTAAATTTTTAGGATCACATTCATCAGTCAATACTGAAATTGCCACACAAGGTATTTGTAATTGATTTGCCACAATTACTTCTGGCACAGTACTCATACCAATTGCATCAATCTCTAAAATTTGTAGCATTCTATATTCTGCTCTCGTTTCTAATTGAGGCCCTACAACACTTGCGTACACACCTTCTTTCAAATCTATAGATTTTGCTATCGCAATTTCTTTCAACTGGTTGTTTAATGCTTTAGAGTATGGCGCCAACATATCTACAAATAAATCACCAAAAGTACCCGATTCTTTAAATGCTAAAGGAGAACCGCCTTGTAGATTGATATGATCATCTATCAACATTAAATCTCCTTTTTTATAACCCAGATTGATGGCTCCTGCGGCATTTGAAATTAATAATGTTGTAATTCCTAATTGGTGCATCGTTCTAATTCCGTAGGTAACTTCCCATAAATTATACCCTTCATATAAATGAAAACGACCAGACATTACCAATACTTTTTTTCCTGATAAGGTACCATAAATCAATTTTCCTGAATGAAACTCTACCGTAGCTTCTGGGAAATTCGGAATTTCTGTATACGGAATTTCAATTTCAATATCAATTTTATCAACTAACTTACCCAATCCCGTTCCAAGCACAATGCCAATTTGAGAGTTGGTAATCCCTTTTGATTCTAAGTATTGCCTTGTTTCTTGTAATTGCTGTTTTTTCATCCGTTTTTTTATATGATGAATCCGTAAGTTTTTTTAGAAAAATTAACTTACGGATTCATACAAATTTTTAATATCCTCAAAATGAAGATAGCGATAATTAATATCTATAATGTTCTGGTTTATAAGGACCATCAACCGTTACACCAATGTATGATGCTTGGTCTTCTCTTAATTCCGTCAATTCAATACCAATTTTTTCTAAGTGTAATTTTGCTACTTTTTCATCTAAATGTTTTGGTAACATATACACTTCGTTTTTATAAGCATCCCGATTTGTCCACAATTCAATTTGTGCCAATGTTTGGTTGGTAAATGAGTTACTCATTACAAAACTAGGGTGTCCAGTCGCACAACCTAAATTTACCAAACGACCTTCAGCCAAAATAAGAAGCTCTTTACCGTCAATTGTATATTTATCTACTTGAGGTTTAATTTCTACTTTGGTATCTCCATAAGTATCATTCAGCCAAGTCATATCAATTTCGTTATCAAAATGACCAATATTACAAATAATAGTTTTGTCTTTTACAGCTCTAAAATGACGCTCTTGAACAATATCTTTATTACCTGTTGTGGTAATAATAATATCTGCTTTATCAGCAACACTTTCTAATTTCTTTACCTCAAATCCATCCATTGCAGCTTGTAATGCACAAATTGGGTCGATTTCTGTTACCGTAACAATAGCTCCTGTACCTTTAAAAGATGCAGCAGTACCTTTACCCACATCTCCATATCCACAAACAACTACACGTTTACCTGCTAACATAATATCAGTTGCTCTACGAATCGCATCAACGGCAGATTCTCTACATCCGTATTTGTTATCAAATTTCGATTTTGTTACCGAATCATTTACATTAATTGCTGGCATTGGCAATGTTCCTGCTTTTACTCTATCATATAAACGGTGAACTCCAGTCGTGGTTTCTTCACTCAATCCGTTAATTCCTGCTGCTAATTCAGGATATCTATCTAACACCATATTTGTTAAATCACCACCATCATCTAAAATCAAGTTCAATGGCTTTTTATCTTCTCCAAAAAATAAAGTTTGCTCAATACACCAATCAAATTCCTCTTCCGTTAACCCTTTCCAAGCGTATACGGCAGTTCCTGTTGCTGCAATTGCTGCTGCTGCTTGGTCTTGTGTAGAAAAAATATTACAAGAACTCCAAGTAACTTCAGCACCAAGTGCTTGTAAAGTTTCTATTAAAACAGCCGTTTGAATCGTCATATGCAAACATCCTGCAATTCTTGCTCCTTTTAATGGTTGCTCATCTTTATATTCTTCTCTTAAACTCATTAACCCTGGCATTTCTGCTTCAGCTAGTTCAATTTCTTTTCTTCCCCAATCTGCTAAAGAAATATCTTTAACCTTGAAAGGCACATATGTATCGGTTTTTGCACTCATCTTTGTATCTTTGTTTTTATCAAAATTTTCGAACTGCAAAGTTACAAATAACTATTTAAAATTATGCCTCTTTTTAAGACGATAAACATCAACAATACTACTAAAGTACTGATTTGGAAGATTGAAGAATCTTTTAACGAATTACTTAAGGATATAAAATTATCAAAAAACAGTCAAATTCGTGTCGATTCGATGAAATCAGAGCTTCATCAAAGAGGTTTTTTAAGTGTCCGACATTTATTAAAAGAAATTGGTTATTTAGATACTGATTTGATATATGATGAGTTCGGAAAGCCACATTTAAAAGATGGGAAGCACATCTCAATCACACATTCTTACAATTTTTCTGGTATTATTATTTCTGATGATGCGCCAGTAGGTATTGATATTGAAATGCAACGTCATAAAATTAAGAGAATCGCACATAAGTTTACTCCTATAGAAACATACAGTGAAACAGATGAAGATTTGATCAAAAAATTAACCATAGTTTGGGGAGCCAAAGAAAGTTTGTATAAAATTTATGGAAAGAAAAAATTACGCTTTTTAGAACATATTTTTATTACTGATTTTATTTCGGATGCTAAAAAAACCAATGGAGAAATTAACTATAACGATAAAACTACTATTTTTGACGTTCATTTTTTAGAATTTGAAGGGTTTACCTGTGTGTATGCTTTTTAACCTAATCATGTCCGTTTGAGCAAAGTCGAAAACTAACTAAACCAAACTAACAATCTAATTTGAATATTTACCAAAACATACTAACATCCAAAGAAAAAGGAGAAAAACTTCTTGCAGTTTTAATTGATCCAGAAAAAATAAATCTTACAAATCTCCCTTCTTTTTTTGATAAAATACATCAATCTATTGCAACACATATTTTTGTTGGCGGAAGTACAGATGTAAATAATTTAACCGAAAAAGTTGTCATCGCAATAAAAAAGAAAACACATTTACCTGTTCTTTTATTTCCTGGAGATGTACAACAAATCACACCAAAAGCAGATGGAATCTTATTTTTAAGTTTACTTTCTGGCAGAAATTCTGAATACTTAATTGAACAGCAAATACAAAGTGTACCGTTGTTAAAAAACACCGATTTAGAAATAATATCTACAGGATATCTATTAATTGATGGCGGCGTAAAAACTGCTGTACAAAAAGTAAGCAATACCAAACCCATTGCTCAAAATAACATTGATTTAATTGTAAACACTGCTTTAGCAGGATCATTTTTAGGTAAAAAAACTATCTACCTCGAAGCTGGAAGCGGAGCGACCGAGGCGGTCAGCCAAGGTATTATAAAAAAAGTTTCAGAAAATATTTCTATTCCGTTAATTGTTGGTGGTGGTATCCGAAGTAAAAAACAATTAGAAATTGCCTACAAATCTGGTGCTGATTTGGTTGTTATTGGAACAGCTTTTGAAAAAGATGAATCATTTTTTAATCAGCTAAAAAAATAACATGGAAACACTTATCGATTTTTTTTTAGAACCTTATAAAACAGCTCCTATTTTAAATATTTTATTGGAATTTGTTGCTGCCTTTTTTGGTATTATCAGTGTTCTTTATGCAAAAAAAGAAAACATTTTAGTCTTTCCTACAGGGATTGTTAGCACCGCAATTTATGTGTATTTATTATCTCAATGGAATCTTTATGGCGACTTAATCATCAATATTTACTATACAATTATGAGTGTTTATGGCTGGTATATGTGGAGTAAAATAATTGATAGCGATAAAAGCCATATTCCGATTTCAAGAACCACAAAATCTGACAAATTAAAAGCCTTCGGTATTTTTGCATTCACATCTATTTTTGTAATTATCGTATATCGTTATTACAATGTAATGCCAAATAATTTAGGATTTAGCGAAAGTGTAGATTTTGCAATATCGAAACTAAGTTCTGGTAATTTAACCGATTTTAGAGAGGCAACTCCCTTTTTAGATACTTTTACAACAGGAATATTTTTTGCAGCAATGTGGCTAATGGCAAACAAAAAATTAGAAAATTGGACACTTTGGATTGCTGGAAATATTGTATCTATTCCTCTCTATTTTGTAAAAGGATATGGATTTACAGGAATACAATACATAATTTTCTTATTTTTAGCATTTCAAGGATATAAACAATGGAAAAAAACCTTAAACAAGAAAAAGCAAACATTATAAAGATTGTTTTATTTGGACCTGAAAGCACTGGTAAAACAACACTTTCTAATCAACTGGCACGTTATTATCATACGGTTTGGGTACCAGAATTTGCAAGAGATTATTTACAAAACAAATGGAACAACGAGCGTAAAACTTGTGAAGCAAAAGATTTAATTCCAATTGCTATTGGGCAAATGAAATTAGAAAATCAATTGGCAAAAAAAGCAGATAAAATTTTAATTTGTGATACCGATTTACTAGAAACTAAAGTATATTCAGAAGAATATTATGGAGGATTTGTAGACCCGAAACTAGACAAAGCGGCTAATAAAAATACTTACGATTTATATCTGCTCACTTATATAGATACGCCTTGGGAAGCCGATGATTTAAGAGATAGACCAGCGTTACGATTAGAGATGTTTAATGCTTTTGAGAAGGCTTTAAAAACACATAACAGACCCTATATTTTATTAAAGGGAGATAAAGAAACTCGCTTAAAAAAAGCGGTTGAGGCAATTGATAAAATCATCCGTAAAAAAGAGGGACTATATTCTTATTCTGAATCTCTAACTACTGATAATGATATGCATTTTTTGCATCACCTATCTGATGATGGGAATATGAATTATTAAAAATGAACACAGAAAATCTTATAAAAGAACTAAAATTTAAAGCCATTAGAAGTTCTGGTGCAGGCGGACAACATGTTAATAAAACATCTTCTAAAATTGAACTAACTTTTAATATTTCTGACTCAAAAGTATTATCAGAAAAACAAAAAGAAGTGCTCTATAAGAACCTATCAACAAGAGTAACAAAAGCAAAAACACTCATCTTTTTTACGGATCAGAGCAGGAGTCAACACCGTAATAAGCAAATTGCTATCAAACATTTTTTAGAAGTTCTTAGCAAAGGATTGTATGTGCCAAAAAATAGAAAAGTGACCAAACCGAGTAAAGCATCCGTTAGAAAAAAAGCAGAAAACAAACGCAAACATGCATTTAAAAAACATTTGCGTAAAAAACCGAAATTAGAGTAATTACTACTTTAAAAAAAAGAATAGAAAAGTTTTAATTATTAAAAACCAGCTTACCTTCCTTAATATCAACATGAACTTGACTATCTGTAACTACAACTCCTGCCAAAATCTGCTTAGACAATTCGTTTAATATTTCGTTTTGTATAGCTCTTTTTATAGGTCTTGCTCCGAATTGAGGGTCAAACCCTACTTTAGCAATATAGCTAATTGCAGTATCAGAAATAGTTAACACGATATTATTCTCTTTTAATTTTCTCTGTAAATTATTTAATTGAATTTTTACAATTTGTTTAATTTCTACTTCGTTTAATGGTGTAAACATTACAATTTCATCAATTCGATTTAAAAACTCTGGTCTAATTTGTTTTTTCAACAAACTTAAAACCTCCTTTTCTGCAACTTCCATTACTTTGTTACGCTCTTTCATGTTAATGCCTTCTAATTTCTCTTGAAGAATGTGCGCTCCCATATTAGAAGTCATTATAATAATTGTATTCCTAAAATCCGCAGTACGTCCTTTACTATCGGTTAACCTACCTTCATCTAGCACTTGCAGCAAAATATTAAATGTATCTGGGTGTGCTTTTTCAATTTCGTCTAACAAAATAACCGAATACGGTTTTCTACGAACAGCTTCCGTAAGTTGTCCGCCCTCATCATAACCAACATATCCTGGAGGCGCCCCAACCAACCTACTTACCGAGTGTTTTTCTTGATATTCACTCATATCAATACGTGTCATCGCTTTTTCTGAATCGAACAAATAATTAGCTAAGGCTTTGGCTAACTCTGTTTTACCAACACCTGTTGTTCCTAAAAACAAGAACGACCCGATAGGTTTGTTAGCATCTTGTAAGCCTGCTCTAGAGCGCCTTACAGCATCAGCCACTGCTCTAATTCCTTCTTCTTGTCCTACAACTCGTTTGTGTAATTCTTTTTCTAAATGTAACAGTTTTTCACGTTCAGATTGCAACATTTTGGTTACAGGAATTCCTGTCCATTTGGCAACTACTTCTGCAATATCATCTCTAGTTACCTCTTCTTTTACCAATGCATTTTCTTTGATGCTAGAAAATTCTTCTTGCTGTTTCTCTAATTTTTTTTCTAATTCTTTTAATCTTCCATAACGAATTTCTGCAACCAAACCATAATTACCTTCTCGTTCGGCTTGGTCTGCTTCTAATTTTGCTGCTTCAGTGATTTCTTTAGTCGTATTGATGCTTTCTAAAATATCCTTTTCTCGTTTCCACTTTGCATAAATACTATCTCTATCGGATTTTAAATTTGCGAGTTCTTTTTTTAGTTTTTCTAATTTTTTAGTATCATTTTCTCTTTTAATGGCCTCAATTTCAATTTCAATCTGCATAACTTTACGATCTAACACATCTAATTCTTCTGGTTTAGAATTGATTTCCATTCGTAATTTAGCAGAAGCTTCATCCATTAAATCAATGGCCTTATCTGGCAAAAAACGATCAGAAATATAGCGTTGAGAAAGTTCTACTGCTGCAATAACGGCACTATCTGTAATCAATACTTTATGATGCGTTTCATACTTCTCTTTGATTCCTCTTAATATAGAAATTGCAGATTCTGTATCAGGCTCATCAACTTGTACTTTTTGAAAACGACGCTCTAAGGCTTTATCTTTTTCAAAATATTTTTGATATTCATCTAAAGTGGTTGCTCCAATAGCACGTAGTTCTCCACGTGCCAAAGCAGGCTTTAAAATATTTGCAGCATCCATTGCTCCTTGTCCCCCTCCAGCACCCACCAATGTATGTATTTCATCTATAAATAAAATAATGCTTCCTTCAGAGTTTTGCACCTCTTTCACCACTGCTTTTAAGCGTTCTTCAAACTCTCCTTTGTACTTTGCCCCTGCAATTAAAGCACCCATATCTAAAGAGAAAATGGTTTTATTCTTAATGTTTTCGGGCACATCCCCCTTTATAATCCTATTTGCTAATCCTTCTACGATAGCTGTTTTTCCTGTTCCTGGCTCTCCAATTAACATCGGATTGTTTTTAGTTCTACGAGATAAAATTTGCAGTATTCTTCTAATCTCATCATTTCTCCCAATAACTGGATCTAATTTTCCACTTTGCGCTAATTCATTCAAATTTTTAGCATATTTATTTAAGGAATTATACGTTTCTTCCGCACTTTGAGATGTTACTCTGTTACCTTTTCTTAATTCTTGAACAGCAGCTTCTAAATCTTTTTTATTGATGCCATTATCTTTCATTAATTGCGCAATACTATCTTTTTGATTTAACATTGCTAATAACAAATGCTCTAATGAAACATATTCATCATTCATTTTTTTAGCAATATTACTAGCCTCTATTACTGTTTTATTTGCTGTTTTAGAAAGCATTATCTCTGCCCCAGATACTTTTGGATACGAGCTAACAATGTTTTCTAAAACTTGCTTAAATAAATTCACATTAATGCTTAATTTACTTAAAATAAAGGGCAAAACATTTTCATCTACTTCAAAAATCGCTTTGAATAGGTGCCCATTTTCTATTTGTTGTTGCCCTAAACCTTGTACAATTTGTTGGGCTTTTTGTATGGTATCTTGGGCTTTTATAGTATAGTTATTAAAATTCATAGTGTTGTGTTTTTTTGTTTGATAAAGTAATTACAAACTTTGTACCCAATAATAACATACATTAAGACAAGACAACTTGACTTGTTTTTATTTATTTTAATGACAAAATGACTTGTTTTGGTTTTTACAGCCTATTTATTAGAATAAAATTAGCCTTCAAAAAGCAATTATTCATAAAAAATGATATCCTTACAACTCGCAACACACTTATCAAACAGTGATCCCTTTTTATAAAATTAATTTTTGCAAATTTCATTTTCTTAATTCAAAAAACCATTTTACATTTGCGCCGTTCTCAATAAAGGGGTGCTTTTTAAATTTTAAAAGGCTGAGATCACACCCAAAGAACCTGGGCAGGTAATGCTGCCAAGGGACACGCGTAGCGTGATTTGATTAATTATACGCAGATTTTCTGCAAAAAAACAAGTATAACTAAGAATAATCACCTCTTTTTATTCGTTTTAATTTATTTAAAATGAAATTTATTTCTATCCGTAGCAAACAAAAATTATTCGCTACATTTTTATTCGCAACTGTATTTTTTACGGCAAATGCACAAACATTTTTTGTTTCTGGTAAAATCACCAACAAACAACAAGAACCATTAGTAGGAGCTTCTATTATTGTAAAAAAACTCCGAAAAGGAACTTCAACAAATTTTGAAGGGAAATTTCAATTAAAACTATCCGAAGGAAATTACACAATTCAGGTTTCTTATTTAGGATATCAAACAGTGAAAAAAATCTTTTTTATTGATAAAAATCAAGTGCTAAATTTTCAATTGCAAGAAACTGAAAATTTGTTAGACGAAGTCTTAGTATCTGCAGTAAGAGTACATACTGATGCTCCTGTAACACACTCTAATCTTACTAAAAAAGAGATTGCCAAACGTAATTTGGGGCAAGACATACCACAGTTACTAAACTATTTACCTTCCGTAATTTCTTCTTCGGATGCTGGTGCTGGCGTGGGATACACCTACATGAGTGTTCGGGGTTCTGATGCCTCTCGCATTAATGTAACTATTAACGGAATTCCGTATAACGACACCGAAAGTCAAGGGACTTTTTGGGTAAATTTAGGCGATTTTGCATCTTCTACGCAAAATTTACAACTACAACGTGGCGTAGGAACATCTACTAACGGAGCTGGTGCATTTGGGGCAAGTTTAAATATTTTAACCGATGCCGTTTCAGAAGAAGCATCCGCAGAAATTAGTAATTCTTTTGGATCATATAATACGAGAAAGCATACTGTAAAATTTAGTACAGGAAAAATTAACAAACACATTGAATTTTCAGGAAGAATGTCTAATATTTATTCTGATGGATATATTGATAGAGCTTTTTCTGATTTAAAATCGTACTTTTTACAAGCTTCTTATATAGATGACAACACCTTAATTAAGGCGATTACTTTTAGCGGAAAGGAGAAAACATACCAATCTTGGTACGGAATTGATGCTGCACAATTAGCTGCGGATAGAAGACAAAACCCATATACTTATGATAATGAAACTGACAATTATCAGCAAGACCATTATCAACTACATTGGAATGAGAAATTGAATGACAATTGGTCTACCAATATCGGATTGAATTACACCAAAGGTGCTGGGTATTTCGAGCAGTTTAAAAACAATGAAGATGCTACGGATTTTAACAATTTAATTGTAGATAATAGCGATGTAATTGTAAGACGTTGGTTAGATAATGATTTTTATGTAGCTAATTTTAACGCGAATTATAAAAATAAAAATCTAGAAATTATCTCAGGAATTTCATATAGTAATTACAAAAATCATCATTTTGGAGAAGTAATTTGGGGAAGTAATTTGGCTGCAAACAGTAATATTAGAAATCATTATTATGATAGTGATGCTAAAAAAACCGATTTTAGTATTTTCTCGAAAGCAACGTTTCATTTATCAGAAAAGATAAAAGCATATGTAGATTTACAGGGAAGATTTATCAACTATAAAACTGATGGATTAACCTCTAAAAGAAAGACGATTAATGTGGATGAGAAATACCAATTTTACAATCCGAAGTTAGGAATAACGTATACTATGAACACTAAAAACCATCTCTATTTTTCTTATGCCATTGCCAACAAAGAGCCTAAAAGAGAAGATTTTAAAAATGGTGTACACACATACGAAACTTTGTATGATTTTGAATTGGGTTGGCGTTTAAAAGATGAAAATATCAAGCTAAATACCAATATATATTATATGAATTATAAAAATCAGTTGGTTTTAACTGGTGCAATTAATGATGTAGGATCTCCAATAAGAGCAACGAGTGGTAAAAGTTACCGTTTAGGGCTGGAAATTGATGCAGATATTAGATTGTCTGAACAGTTAAGTATTAAGCCTAATATTGCCATCAGTAAAAATAGAAATAAAAATTATTATAGTGAAATTGATGGAAATTTACAATCTTTAGGAAATACTCCTATTTCATTTTCTCCTGATGTGATTTTTGGAAATATTTTTCTGTACGTTCCTACTACTAATTTTCAGCTTGCATTTTTATCTAAATATGTTGGCAAACAGTTTATGAGTAATACCAACAGCGCTATTTCTGATTTAGATGTGTTGGATGCTTATTTTACAAGTGATTTAAATATAGTATATACCGTTAAACCAAAATCTGTTTTTAAACAAATAGTCTTTACGGCATTAGTCAATAATATTTTTAATAAAGAATATGTAGATAGAGGTTATTATTACACTTATAACGATACTTGGAGTGCTCCTGGAGTTACTACTACTATTGATGGTTCTGGCTATTACCCGCAAGCAACACGCAACTTTTTAGTGGGTGTTACTTTGAAATTTTAAGATTCAAAACAGTCTAGCTATCATTACTGTACAAATTAACTAACTCATAGTTTTAAAACCAAAAAATCCGCAACACTGTTGTGGATTTTTTGTTGTTGATATGTAAAAAGTGAGGATTTGACTTTGACTCAAATCTTCACTAAAAAAACCAAATTAAAACAATTCTCCTTGTGGTTTCCCTTTAATACGGCCTAAATGTTTGTAAGCTAAATCGGTTACTTCTCTTCCTCTTGGAGTCCGCATAATAAACCCTTGTTGAATTAAAAAGGGTTCATACACTTCTTCAATCGTTTCCGTGTTTTCACTTACGGCTGTGGCTATCGTACTCAATCCTACTGGACCTCCTTTAAATTTATCGATAATAGTAGAAAGGATTTTATTATCCATTTCATCTAATCCATGGGCATCTACATTTAATGCTTTTAGAGCAAATTTTGCGATTTCTATGGTAATATTTCCATCTCCTTTTATCTGAGCAAAATCTCTTACTCTACGCAATAATGCATTGGCAATTCTTGGTGTCCCTCTACTTCTCCCTGCTATTTCAATAGCGGCTTCCATAGAGATAGCTACATTTAAAATTTTGGCACTTCGTTGAATAATCGTTGTTAATAAATCGGTTTTATAATATTGTAATCTACTACTGATACCAAATCTAGCACGCATTGGTGCAGTAAGTAAACCAGAACGTGTAGTTGCTCCGATAAGTGTAAATGGCTCTAAATCTATTTGAACGGTTCTTGCATTAGGACCAGATTCAATCATGATATCGATTCGATAATCTTCCATCGCAGAATATAAATACTCTTCTACAATGGGGCTTAATCGATGAATTTCATCAATAAACAATACATCTCGTTCGTCTAAATTAGTTAGTAAACCTGCTAAATCACCTGGTTTATCTAAAACAGGGCCTGAGGTTACTTTTATATTAGCGTTTAGTTCATTGGCAAGAATATGTGCCAAAGTTGTTTTTCCTAATCCTGGAGGTCCATGAAAAAGTGTATGATCTAAGGCTTCATCTCGTTGATTTGCTGCTTCTACAAATATTTTAAGATTATCTAATGCTTGGTCTTGCCCTGTAAAATCATCAAACGAAAGTGGACGTAGTTTTTTTTCTACGTCTAGTTCATCATTCGATAAGTTACTATTTTCTGGATTTAGGTTTTCGTTCATCATTTAGACAAATATACAAGAAATTAGATGTTTTTCTTAAAATCAAAAAATCCTTTTCATAAACTGAAAAGGATTTTTATATTATTCTAAATTTTTACTTTAAGACTCTTCTTCTCCGTCTAATAATGGTACGGTTTGTAACACAAAGTCTTCTCCGTGTAGATAATCACTATCATCATCTTTAGGATCTACTCTTTTACTATAATCATACGCCCAACGGTGCACTTCTGGTATTTTTCCTGGCCAGTTTCCGTGTATATGTTCTACAGGAGTTGTCCATTCTAAAGTATTCGATCTCCAAGGGTTTTGCGTTGCTTTTTTACCTCTATAAATAGAGATAAAGAAGTTTGCTAAGAAAATTAATTGAGCAAGACCACCTACCAATGCGAATATTGTAATTACAATATTAATTTCTAATAAATCATCAAACATTGGGAAAGCTGTGTTCATATAATATCTACGAGGTAAACCTGCCAAACCAACAAAGTGCATCGGGAAGAAAACTCCGTAAGCAGCAATAATGGTAATCCAAAAATGCCAGTATCCCATCGTTTTATTCATCATTCTACCATACATCTTAGGAAACCAATGATACACACCAGCAAACATTCCTAAAATAGCCGAAATACCCATTACTAAGTGGAAGTGGGCAACTACAAAATAAGTATCGTGTACGTTAATATCTAAGGCAGAATCTCCTAAAACCAATCCTGTTAATCCTCCTGTAACAAAGGTAGAAACCAATCCGATAGAAAATAACATAGCAGGATTCATTTGTAAATTCCCTTTCCATAACGTAGTTACAAAATTAAATGCTTTTACTGCAGATGGAATGGCAATTAGTAAGGTTGTAAAGGTAAATACCGATCCTAAAAATGGATTCATTCCTGTAACAAACATGTGGTGTCCCCAAACAATTGTAGATAAAAATGCAATTGCCATAATAGAACCTATCATTGCTCGGTAGCCAAAAATTGGTTTTCTTGAGTTTGTTGATATAATTTCTGATGTGATTCCTAATGCGGGTAATAATACAATATATACCTCTGGATGCCCCAAGAACCAAAATAAATGTTCAAATAATACAGGTGATCCTCCTTGGTAATGCAAGACTTCTCCCGAAATAAAAATATCCGACAAATAAAATGACGTACCAAAACTTCTATCAAAAATTAATAATAATGCTGCTGATAATAATACTGGAAATGAAACTACACCAATAATTGCGGTAATAAAAAATGCCCACATTGTTAATGGTAATCTTGTCATTTTCATCCCTTTTGTTCTCAGGTTAAAAATGGTTACAATATAATTTAACGCTCCTATTAAGGAAGATGCAATAAATATTGCCATAGACACCAACCATAAAGTCATACCTGCTCCTGAGCCTGGGATTGCTTGTGGCAATGCACTTAACGGTGGATAAATTGTCCATCCCGCAGATGCGGGTCCTGCCTCTACAAATAAAGAAATAACCATAATAATACTAGATGTAAAAAACAACCAGTAAGAAACCATGTTTAAAAAGCCCGAAGCCATATCTCTCGCTCCAATTTGTAAAGGAATTAATAGGTTAGAAAATGTACCACTTAAACCTGCTGTTAGCACAAAAAACACCATGATTGTACCATGGATTGTAACCAAGGCCAAATACATATCTGGATCCATAACTCCATCGGTTTGATGAGAGCCTAAAAAAGCTTCGATAATGGTAAATGATTTTTCTGGCCATGCAATTTGTAAACGAAATAACATAGACATAAATACACCTATAACTCCCATAAAAATACCAGTTATTAAAAACTGTTTAGAAATCATTTTATGATCTTGACTAAATATATATTTGGTTACAAATGTTTCTTTATGATGATGATTTGACATAATCTAATCTTTATTTTTTACTAGTTGATTTTGTACTATTTAATAACTTCTGCTAAGGTAGGCTGTTCTGCAATCCATTTATTAAAAGCGTCTTCTTCTTCTACAATTATTTTCATTTGCATATTGTAGTGAGATGCTCCACAAATTTTGTTACATAGCAAAATATAATCGAACTCATACATTTCGTCTTCTCCGTTCGCTTTTCTTATTTTGTTAATACCATTGGTTTTTGCAATTACTTCTTCATTTTGACGCATCTCTTCTGTTGTGTATTTTGGTGTAAAACCAAATTGAGTTACCATACCAGGAACACAATTCATTTGTGCTCTAAAGTGTGGCATATATGCTGAGTGTAAAACATCTTGAGAACGAAATTTAAAGATAACCTTACGTCCTTTTGGTAAATGAATTTCTGTTACTTGTTTATCATCTCTAGCACTTAAATCAGACATATCAACACCCATTGTATTGATGCCTTTTATATAGTTTACGTTTCCTAAACCTAACGCATTATCCTCTCCTGCGTAACGTGCTTCCCATTGAAATTGTTTAGAATATACTTCTATAATTAGTGCGTCTTCATCATTAGATAAATCCATTACATTATTCCATTGCCATAATCCGTAACCAATTAATACTACCAAAACTACTGCAGGTGTAACTGTCCAAATAAATTCTAATTTATGGCTATCTGCATAAAACTTTGCTTTTCTATCTTTTCTTCCTCTGTATTTAAACGAAAGGTAAAAGATTAAAAATTGCATTATAAATTGAACAATCCCTATTAACCAATAGGTAATATCAAATAACCTATCTTCATGCTCTCCTTCTATAGAAGCTGATTCTGGTAATAAAACTACGTTTAAAGCAATTAAGCAATAAATCATCAGAATGTAAACAAAGACTAAAAAGCCTAGAAACATTTTCCCCTGAGTATCGTTGTCTTTATCTGTAGCTATTACACTTCTAAGGTCTAAGATTCTAGTAATTTGCCAAAAACTAACGCCTATAGCAATTGCTATAGAAAAGTAAAATAATGCGAGCATAAATAATTTAGTTTTAAAGTTTTTCCCTATTTGGTTACAAACGGTATCATTAATTTTTTTTCAAATTTAACGCTTTTTTTAAAAAAAATATGACATTTATCATATTTTTTTATTCTAAAAAAAACACCTTCTATGATTTAAAAATCATAGAAGGTGTGAGTCTTTTATGAGAAAACAAGTCTATTAGTGATGACTTTCCTCTCCTCTGTGTTCAATATTATAGTAATGATATTGTTCACTTTCTTCTAAATATGGATTTCCTTTAACTATAGGGCTTGCTTTTGCAAATGCACTAAAAGTAGCATAGATAAACATTCCTAAAAAGAATAAAAATGCGCCTATTTCTGGTATTCCGAAAGACCAACTTGCTCCAACGGTTCCTGGCATAATCATTATAAATACATCTATATAATGCCCTAAGATTATAACGACTCCTCCAAGAACTACAAACCAAGGAATACTTTTAAAATCACTATTTATTAATAATAATATTGGGAATACAAAATTTAATATCAACATTCCTATAAATAAGGTATTGTATTCATTAAATCTCATGGCAAAATACACCGTTTCTTCTGGCATATCTGCATACCAAATTAGCATAAATTGTGAAAACCATAAGTATGTCCAAAAAACAGAAAACCCAAACATATATTTTGTTAAATCATGTATATGACTATCATTTACAAATGGCAAATGCCCTTTAGAACGTAAATAAATAGCTACAAATGCAATGACTGTAATTGCCGTTACCATAAAAGTAGATAATACATACCAACCGAATAATGTAGAGAACCAGTGTGGGTCTATTCCCATAATCCAATCCCAAGACATCATGGTTTCTGTAATCATAAAAAATGCGATAAATGCAACTGATACATTGTACATTTTTTTATGCAATTTCACATCTCCATTATCTTGTTTGATAGAGCTTTTTCTAATATAGAATCTGTAGAAGTTCCAACCAACTAAATAAATAATACTTCTTATCAACCAACCTGGTGTGTTTAACCACATTTTTTTAACGTTGATTATTGGATCGAAGTTAGGACTTGTAGGATCTACTGTCCCTTCTGCCATCCAAGGAAATAAATGATTCATGTGTAAAAAGGTAGCAATTAAAAACAACAACATTACTACACTTACATAGTGTAAATTTGCTGTAATTGCTTCCATTACCCTAAATAGCACGATAGACCAACCTGCTTGCGACACTCTTTGAATTGCGTAAAAAGCTAAGACTAATAATGTGATTCCTAAGAAAAAGAACAATGCTACATAAAATGCAGACCAAGGTCTGTTTTGTAATTGATGAAATACATGTTCTGCATGTGCATTATCATGAGTTGCTGCTTTGTGAGTATTATCGGCTGCGTGTTCATTGTGATTTTCCGTAGTGGCATCACTATGCGCATCATCTTGATGGCTCGCCATCATTTCTGTTGCCTCTTCTACTGTTTTTGGTGCAGTGTAAAATCCGAACCCGATACCTAAAGCCCCAACAATCATTAATACTATTGCTGCTAATTTTAATTTACCTGAAAATTGATACATATCTTTAGACTTCTATCTTTTATAGATTTATTTTAAATCGTTTTTTAGCTTTTCTACATATTGTACAACTTGCCAACGCTCTTTTTGTGTTAGTTGTGCTGCGTGAGATCCCATTAAGTTTCTACCATGCATAATCACATGATAAATACTTCCTGAGGTAATATCTCTATCTTTATAATTTGGGATTCCTGCAAATTTATCTCTTTGCGATAAAATTCCATCTCCATCACCTTTTTTACCATGACAAACCGCACAATAAATGGTATACATTTTTTTTCCGTTTGCTAAATTTTTATCTGTAATTTCTAAGGGAGAAGTTAGCGTTATTTTTGCTTTTTCATATCCTTCATTTGTGTTTGGAATATCGTAAGCAGCTTCTCCTCCTCTAGCAATTGTTCCTGTTACAGGGGCTAAATTTACTGGCGCTCCGTTTAAACCTTCTGCACCATTTACGCTATAAGGAACAGACACATACATATCTGGCATATATTGTACTTGCGGAGTACGTTTATTACCACAAGAAACTAAACTTGCAACAACCGCTAAAACAATACTAACTTTTATAAAATTTTTCATTTTCTATTGATTAGTGCTTTTTATCTACTACATTTATTTCTACAGCTCCTGTTCCGTTTAACAAAGATAGTAATTCATCTTCGTTACCATCAACCGGAATTTCCATTAAAAAATGATCATCTGTAGTTCTTGGGTCTGGATTTTCAGCAGCTTTAAATGGCCATAATCTACTACGCATGTAAAAAGTAATTACCATTAAGTGTGCTGCAAAAAATATTGTCATTTCAAATAAGATAGGTACAAATGCAGGCATGTTTGCCCACCAACTAAAGTTGGGTTTACCACCAATATCTTGTGGCCAATCTTGAATCATCATATAATCGGTCATCCAAACAGCAAAAAACAATCCTGTAATACCATACATAAATGATGCTATTGCTAATCTTGTATTTGCTAATCCCATTGCTTTGTCTAATCCATGAACAGGAAAAGGACAAAATACCTCTTCTATATGATGGTTTTCTGCTTTTACTTTTTTAACTGCATCTACCAAGACTTCGTCATCAGTATAAAATGCGTGAATAACTTTTGATGATTCCATAATTATTCGTTTACTGTTTTTGATTGTGCAGCTGAACCTGCTTTATTTTCACCGTGCTTACCTTCTGCTCTTAATTGTTTGTAATGTTCTCCAGAAGATTTTAGTATTGTTTTAACCTCTGCTTGTGCAATTACAGGGAATGTTCTTGCATATAATAAGAATAATACAAAGAAGAATCCGATAGTACCAATAAAGATACCAATATCTACAAATGTAGGTTCAAAACGCCACCAAGTAGATGGTAAATGTCCTTTACTTAATACAATAGCTATAATATCGAAACGCTCAAACCACATACCAATATTAATCATAATAGAAATGATGAATGAGGCTATAAAACTTCTTCTAATTTTCTTAAACCATAATATTTGTGGTGTTAAAATATTAAAGAATAAAAGTGAATAAAATGCCCAACCGTAAGGTCCTGTTGCAGCTCCTACAGATAAATAGGTGTAGTTTTCATAAGGAGAACCTGTATACCAAGCAATAAAAAATTCTGTTGCATAAGCTACTGCTACAATACCACCTGTTAAGATAATTACAATATTCATATACTCAATGTGTAAACGAGTAATATAATCTTCTAAATGGGTTACTTTACGCATAATACCTAATAAGGTTTGCACCATCGCAAATCCTGAAAAAATGGCTCCTGCCACAAAGTAAGGTGGAAATATTGTTGAGTGCCAACCTGGATTAATCGAAGTAGCAAAGTCCATCGATACAATTGTATGTACAGAAAGTACTAATGGTGTTGCTAAACCTGCTAACACTAAAGATACCTCTTCAAAACGTTGCCAATCTTTTGCACGTCCAGACCATCCGAAGGATAATAAGGCATATATTTTCTTTTGAAACGGTTTTACAGCTCTATCTCTAATCATTGCAAAATCTGGTAATAAACCTGTCCACCAGAATACTAATGAAACCGATAAATAGGTAGAAATTGCAAAAACATCCCATAATAATGGTGAGTTAAAGTTTACCCATAAAGAGCCAAATTGATTTGGGATTGGCAGTGTCCAATATCCATTCCAAGGTCTTCCCATGTGAATGATTGGAAACAATCCTGCTTGAAAAACAGCAAAAATTGTCATTGCTTCTGCAGAACGGTTAATTGCCATTCTCCATTTTTGACGGAATAATAACAGTACCGCTGAGATTAATGTACCCGCATGACCGATACCTACCCACCATACAAAGTTGGTAATATCCCATGCCCAACCAATGTTTTTACTTAATCCCCAAACTCCAATACCTGTACCGACGGTATAAAAAATTGCGCCAAAACCCCAAAGCATTGCTGCTAAGGCTATGTAAAACGCTATATACCAATTTCTATTTGCTTTTCCTTCAATAGGTCTTGCAATGTCTTCGGTAATATCATGGTAACTTTTTTCACCTAATACTAAAGGTTCTCTAAAGGGTGCTTCGTAATGAGACATATTTTTATATCTTAATTTTTAATTACGCTTCGTTTGTATTTCTAACTTTTACTTGATATACTACATTCGGTTTTGTATTTACCGCATCTAATACATAAAAAGCTCTTTTATCTTCTTTTAACTCTGCAACTTGGTCTTTTTTGTTATTGATATCTCCAAAAACCATCGCTTCTGTAGAACAAGCTTGTGTACATGCTGTTTCAAATTCATCTACTTCAACTTCTCTACCCTCTTTTTTCGCTTTCAAAATAGTTGCTTGTGTCATTTGTATACACATAGAACATTTTTCCATCACTCCACGAGAACGCACAACTACATCTGGGTTTAAAACCATTTTACCGTAATCATTATTCATATGGAAATCAAATTCGTTATTCTCTGCGTAATTAAACCAGTTGAATCTACGAACTCTATATGGACAGTTGTTTGCACAATACCTTGTACCTACACATCTGTTATATGCCATTTGATTTTGACCTTGACGACCGTGTGATGTTGCCGCTACTGGACAAACTGTTTCACAAGGTGCATGGTTACAATGCTGACACATCATTGGTTGGAATGATACCGTTGGGTTTTCTGCTGGGTTTTCTAATACCTCAAACAAATCACCTCCACTTAATCCTTGCGCAACCGCTTCTTCTCTAGTTTCTATTTTTGACGAATAGTATCTGTCAATACGCAACCAGTGCATATCTCTACCTACTCTTACTTCATGCTTACCAACAACAGGTACGTTATTTTCTGCGTGACAAGCCACTACACATGCTCCACAACCTGTACAAGCTGTTAAATCTATTGACAAATTAAAATGATGCCCAATCTCACGATTGTGATCAGCCCATAAATCAATTGTATTTGCTTCTACCTCTTGATGATCATAAGAAACAACAGCTGGCTTATTCCAAGAATGTTTTGGATCTAAATGCGTATCTATTACTTCTTTTAAAGTAGCTTCTTTTAAAATTTCATGACGTCCTGCAATTGTTTTTTGTACTTGTGTACAAGCAAAGAAATGCTCTCCTGATGCTTTTTCAATAGTAACTCCGTATTGAATTCTATTTCCATTTGCATAAAAAGGGTAGGCATTAATACCTACTTGCATTACTTCTTTAAACCCTTGTTTTCTACCATATCCTAGCGCCAAACCAACAGAGCCTTTTGCTTGCCCTGGCTGTACTATTACCGGAATGTTTTTAATAGTAACGCCGTTTACAGTAACATTTGCATAATTACCATTAATAGAACCATTGTCTTGTACTGGGTTATCAAAACCAAATTCTTTAGCATCTGCCATAGAAACGGTTAAGTAATTATCCCAAGTTGCCATAGTTATGGTGTCTGGTAATTCTAATAACCAAGGGTTATTTGCTTGTTTACCATCACCCATTGCTACGGATGTATATAAGTTTAATTCAAAAGAAGATGGTTTTGTAACTGACATCAATTTTGATGCTGCTGTAGAAATATCTACGCTACCTGCAGTAATTGAATTTGTAGTTTCTTTTGCAAAAAACCCATCATGCAATACTTTGTTCCAAGTAGTTGCTCCTGATAAAACATCAGAAGACCAAAATTCTTTTAATACTTCGTAATATTTTTTAGTTTCTCCAGTCCATTGTAATAAAACGTCTTGTAATTGACGTGTATTAAATAATGGCTGAATGGTTGGTTGCATTAATCCGTAGCTTCCTTCGGTTTTCATTACATCTCCCCAAGACTCTAAGTAATGTGGTGTTGGTAATGCGTAGTTAGAAACATGTACAGTCTCATCATCTTGTAATGACAATGCAACAGATAATTTTAATTTTTTGATTCCATCAGAAAAATCAGCAGTATTTGCTAATGTATAAACAGGGTTTACATTGTATGTAATTAATCCGCTTACTTTTCCTGATTTCATATCAGAAATTAATTGAGTAACTTCTGTATCATTTCCTTTTCTTACATTATTGGTAGCCGTTGTATCAACCACTTCACTTTGTAAAAAATTATTGATTGCTAACGCTATTAATTGTGCGTTTTTATCGTTAATTCCTGTAAGAACAACTCCTTTAGAGCCTGCTTTTTTCAATGCTTTTGCTACAGCTTTTACCTCAGCATCTGCTGGAGTTGCTTTTGATGAAATACTTTCACCTGTAACTTCGTTGTATAAATTGATTAATGCAAATACTTGATCTGATGGCTTTGCATTTACACGTTTGTCTGCATTTGCACCAGTGATAGACATGTTTGCCTCGAACTGTACATGGTAAGACATTTTACCTGTAGCTACTTTTCTTCCTGCGGCATAACTTTTTTCATAGCCCCCTTGCCAATTGCCAAGAAAATCTGCACCAAAAGATGCAATAACTGCTGCTTTATCTAAACGGTACGTTGGTAATGTACGTTTACCATACATTGCTTCAAAAGCATCTAATGCCCCACTTTCTGAAATTGCATCATACACAACATGCTTTATATTTGGATACTTTGCAATAAACTCTGTAATTATTTTTTCTGTAGATGGACTTGCCAATGTACCTGTTAATAAAACAACTGGTTCGTTCGCATCTTTTAACTCCGTTAATTTGGCAATAATTTCTTTATTAGCAACATCCCAAGAAGTAGTGTTTCCAGCTTTTTTTGGTTCTTTTAAACGCAATTGATTGTCATATAATGATAAAACCGATGCTTGTGTTCTTGCATTCGTTTCTCCATTTGCCTCCTTGTTTGGCATTACCAAAATAGGACGACCTTCTCTTGTTTTTACTAATACGTTTGCAAAATCATATCCGTCTGCCATTGTTGTAGCGTACCAATCTGCTACACCAACTGTAATATCGTTTGGTTTTACAAGATATGGGATTGATTGTCTTACAGGACCTTCACAAGCTGCTAATGAAGCTGCGGCGGTTGTAAAACCAACGTATTTTAAGAAGTCTCTACGAGATGTAGATGAGTTTTCTAGCGTTTCTTTATCACCTAAAAATGCATCCGTAGGAATTTCTTCCACAAATTCATTTTTACTTAGCGTTTCAACAATAGAACTATCTTTTAGTTCCTCAACACTTTGCCAGTATTTTTTGTTTGAAGCCATTTACTATTTATTTAATTTGATGATTAAATCTTGTTATAGATTTTAATCTTTTAATTTTTAAATCTTTTAATTTCAGAGAATTAATAGTGACACTTACCACATTCTTTCCCTCCTAATTGTGCAATTGTTACTTGCTCAACACCGTATTTCTCGGCTAGTTGTTTGTGAATTTTTGCATAATAATCATTACCCTTTAAATTCACCTTTGTTTCTTTATGACAATCTAAACACCAACCCATTGTTAATGGAGAGTATTGATACACTTCATCCATCTCCTCTACAGGACCGTGACATTTCTGACACTTAACCCCTGCAACAGTAACGTGCTGTGAGTGATTGTAATACACAAAGTCTGGGAGATTATGTACTCTTACCCATTTTACTGGCTTTGTATTTCCTGTAAACTTTAAAGTATTTGGATCCCAGCCATTTGCATCATATACTTTTTGAATTTCTTTATCTAATGCTGTTTTTCCTAAAGTAACACCATCTAATTCTATCGTTGTGTCTTCTGCAACTTCTGAAATGTTTTTATGGCAGTTCATACACAAACTTACCGGTGGAATACCAGATGTTTTACTGTGTTTTGCTGATGAGTGGCAATACTGACAATCTATTTTATTGTCTCCTGCATGTATTTTATGTGAAAATGCTATAGGCTGTATTGGTTGATACCCTTGATCTACACCAATTTGAAATAATGAACCAAACAATACATAGGCGGTTAATAACAAACCAAAGATTACTAATAGAACCTGTAAAAATGTATTCTTTTTAAATCCTTCCCATAATTGATTTAAACTAGTTGAAAGCCCCTCTCCTCTTGGAGCCCCTTTTAACTCGCTAATTGTTTTTATCAAACTAAGGATGATAAAAAACGACACTACAATCATCGCTAATAAAATATAAATCAACCATTTTGGTTTTTCTACTGGCTTAGTATCTGTAGTTTCTTGTCCTGCTGGTGCTGCTTTTTTAAACTCTCCAACAGTGGTGTAATATAAAACATTGTCAATATCATCATCAGATAACTGAGGGAATCCCATCATTGGCATTCCTTTATATTCATCAAAAATAGCAACTGCATCTGCATCGCCAGAGGCTCTTAAACTTGCATTGTCTTTAATCCAAGATTTTAACCATTTATTTTCCCTTTTCTCCTCTATTTTTCCAAGAGCAGGTCCTATTAATTTTTTATCTAACTTATGGCAGGCTGCACATAATGATTTGAATATCTTTTTACCTTCTTTTTGACGTGCCTCATCTACAGCATCTTGTGCTTGTATTGAAAAACTTATCGATAATAGTAAAAGAAATGTAAAACTCTTTAAAAGGGTTTTGCGTAGTCTATTGTGTAATGCAACACTTTTCATATTTTACAAACTATAATTTTAACATCTTGTATAACCGTTACGAACACAAAAATGAGCCAAACGATTTCACAAAAGTACTACTTCTCTTCAAATTTTAAAATGTCAAAAGAATGTTAAATTACAGTTTATATTTATTCTAAATAATGTTTTATTCAATATATTATAAAACAAGTCGTTACTTTTGTAGAAACAAAAATAATCATGAAAATTAGATCACCTTTTTTACTTTTTTTTAGTGTTGTTATACTAGGTTTTATAAATGTAAACGCTCAATCTCAACAAAATAACGACAATCAAAAAATCAAACAATTAATAGCAAAAAAGAGAGACTACAACAAACATTATGGCACTGGGTATAGAATACAGTTGTATAATGGTACCGAAAATTATGCTAGAAGGACTCGGTCTAGGTTTCTAGCTGAGTTCTCTAAGTCTGTAGCTTATTTAAAATATCAAACTCCTGAATGGAAAGTACAAGTTGGTAATTACAGAACCAAATTAGAAGCAGATAGAGCTTTACTCTATATTAAGACAAAATTCTCTGGCGCCATTGTGATTCCTCAAGGGAAATAAAAAATATTTATGAAAAAATTGATTTTACTATTATTTATCATCCTTTTTGGACTAAAATCATTTGCTCAAGAAACAGGAAATGATAGTTATACAATTCAAAGATTATTAATCTACAATCAAAAAGGAGAAGTGTTATTGGAAAAAAACAATTTCGGATGGATGACGCCTGCATTAAGACACAATTCTCAAACAACTATAAAAGATGGACTTATGAATTTAGCGGCTGAATATGGCGTGAAAGTAAATAGCCCAAAAATTGCTGGAATATTTATGTTTATGTCTGACTACAAACCGATTTCACAATTTAGACAACACTTTAGTTGTAATATCGTTGATGGAGAACTGAAAGTACCCGAAAACAAAAAAGATGCTCAATGGTTTTCAATAAGTAAAGCAATTGAAATGATGTCACTACCAGACACGAAAGCACCGCTTGTTATAAGAGATATGACAAGACAGTTATTATACTATCCCGAAATAATTTGGGGAGGAACATTTCTTTTGAGTAAAAAAGATGGAAAAATAACATATAAAACTACAGAGGAATTTTATCCTTTGAAATAAAAAACGCCATAAAACAACGTGTAAAATTCTTGGCTAATTCTTTGCTTACTTAGGAAGTTAATCGCTAA